>CASDUB010000188.1 GCA_949283905.1 uncultured Lachnospiraceae bacterium
AGCGCCGCCGACCATAATGCGAACTTTATCACGAATGCCTTTTTCTTCAAATGCCTTGATAGTAGATTCCATTGAAGGCATCGTTGTTGTAAGGAGAGCAGAAAGACAAACGATCTTGGCGTCGTTTTCGATTGCGGCTTCAACAAATGCTTCCGGAGCCACGTCTACGCCGAGGTCGATAACTTCAAAGCCTTTTCCTTCGAACATCATGCATACGAGATTTTTACCGATATCATGAAGGTCGCCTTTAACTGTTCCGATAACGGCTTTTCCTCTTGCTACGGCGTCTTCTCCGGCAAGATAAGGTTTAAGAACCTGAGAACCTGCATTGAGGGCGCGCGCTGCCACGAGAACCTGAGGAACAAATATCTCATTTGCTTTGAATTTTACGCCGATAATATTCATTCCGGCTAAAAGTCCTTTATCAAGGATATCTTTTGCAGGGATACCTTCGTCAATCGCCTGCTGGCAAAGTTTAGCGACATCTTTTCTCTTTCCTTTTTGCAGCATTTCGCTGATTTCATCTAAAAGTGACATTTTTATTCCCTCCGTAAGTGTTTTCGACGATTTATGATATTGATATATTACTCATATTTCGACTTATATATTGGTAAAAAAATAACTATTTTGGTAATAACTTTACAAATTTTAAAGAAATAATTGTTTAAGCAATTTATACAATGTAAAAATTGCACAAATTAAAAAATTACAGTAGTAGAAATGCTTAAAAGATAAAAAAATATTTGTAAAAATCAGATAAAATCCTTTTCAAAAAAATATAAATGTGTTATTCTTGCTTGAAGAAACGGTTTTTTTTTCTGATTTATTAATGAAATTACACAAGTATATTTATAATGATGAAGAAAAATTAACTAAAGATGCAAAACGGGCGCAATTTAAAAAATTAATTTTTATGTAATAAAATTGCAATATTTGAAACTGTATGTTATTATTTTTTATCGCAAAGGAGAAACAGGATGATATCAAATCAGATTTTGCAGAACACAATTGACGGGATCAAGAACATTTCGAGCGTAGATCTCAGCATTCTCGATACAAGCGGAAAAGTTCTTGTGTCAACAATGACAAACCCTGATAACTATGATCAGAAAGAGGCTATAGCGTTTTCGCAGTCTCAGGCAGACGCGTCTGCCATCGGTGATTGCCAGTACTTCAAAGTATATGAAGAGCGTCACCTTGAATATGTACTTATGGTTAAAGGCGGCAGTTCTGACAATTTCCTTGTAGGAAAGATGGCGGTATTCCAGATACAGGGTCTTCTTATTGCCTATAAAGAACGTTTTGATAAAGATAACTTTATTAAGAACCTTCTACTTGATAATCTTCTTTTTGTTGATATTTATAATCGTGCAAAAAGACTTCATATCGATATCGAAAAACGTCGTATCGTCTTTATCCTTGAGAACAGCCCTGACAGAGATCAGGCTACTCTTGAAAATATCCGTATGCTTTTCGGATCAAAGAGTACTGATTTTGTAACGGCTGTTGACGAGTCGAGCATCATTATCGTTAAGGAACTTGGCGAAAAGGATGACTATGACTATTGCGAGCAGATCGCAAAATCCATCATGGATGTTGTAGGTCAGGACGGCGATAATAATACACATATTGCTTACGGAACAATAGTAAGAGAGCTTAAAGAAGTTTCAAAATCATATAAAGAGGCTAAGATGGCTCTTGATGTAGGCAAGATATTCTCGCCTGACAAGCATATTGTCGCATACAGCGCTCTCGGCATTGGCAGACTTATCTATCAGCTTCCGATCCCGCTGTGCAAAATGTTTATCAAAGAAATCTTTTCGAACAGAACACCGGATGATTTCGATGAAGAGACAATAGTTACTATTAATAAATTCTTTGAAAATAATCTTAATGTATCAGAAACATCAAGACAGCTTTTCATCCACAGAAACACGCTTGTTTATCGTATTGATAAACTTCAGAAGAGTACCGGTCTTGATCTCAGAGTTTTCGAGGATGCTATTACATTTAAGATTGCTTTAATGGTTGTCCGCTATATGAAGTATATGGAGACGCTTGATTATTGATCTCATGCGGACGCCGGAATAAAACTCAGGAGGAAACGTATGATAACTTTAGATCATGTGAGTAAAAGTTATGAAAAAGGGCATCCTGCTCTTGACAACATTTCGCTTCACATTGACAAGGGTGAGTTCGTTTTTGTCGTTGGAGCCAGCGGTTCCGGCAAATCGACGTTTATCAAGTTACTGCTTAAAGAACTCGATCCAACAAAGGGTACGATAACAGTAAACGGAAACGTTCTCAACAAATTACCAAGAAGAAAGATACCTAAATACAGACGAGGACTCGGAGTAGTTTTCCAGGATTTCCGTCTTCTTAAAGACAGAAATGTTTATGAAAATGTTGCGTTTGCGCAGCGTGTAATTGAAAGACCTACTTCTGTATTGAAGAAAAATGTACCGGAAGTACTTACGCTTGTCGGTCTTGCTGACAAGTACAAATCACTTCCGAAAGAGCTTTCGGGCGGCGAGCAGCAGAGGGTTGCTCTTGCCAGAGCGCTTGTAAACAGACCTGACATTCTCCTTGCAGACGAGCCTACAGGTAATCTCGATCCCAGAAATTCTGTAGAAATCATGAAACTTTTGGAAGAGATCAATGCGAGAGGAACAACTGTAGTTGTTGTTACTCATAACAGAGAAATCGTTAATGCGATGAAAAAACGTGTTGTTCGACTTAGGAAAGGCGTCATCATAAGCGACGAAAAAGAAGGTGTTTACGTTGAGGATTAGTACTGTAGGATACAGCGCGAAACAGGGTATAAAAAATATCGGACGTAATAAGATGTTCTCTATCGCATCGATCGCGACAATGAGCGCTTGTATATTTATGTTCGGACTGTTCTTTTCGCTTATTATGAATTTTAACTTTATCCTGAAAAACGTAGAATCAAATGTAGGTATTACGGTTTTCTTTGATGAAGGACTTGATCAGGGAACGATCGACATTATCGGTCAGGAAATTTCAAACAGAACAGATGTTAAGTCATGCACATATGTTTCAGCCGACGAAGCGTGGGAATCATTTTCAGAGCGTTATTTCGAAGGCTATGAAGACGCAGCTGAAGGGTTTAAAAACAATCAGGACAATCCGCTTGCGAATTCCGCACATTACGAAGTGTATGTAAACGAGATAGAAGATCAGAACGATCTTGTTTCATTTATAGAAGGACTTGATGGCGTAAGATCCGTAAATCAGTCTCAGGAAGCCACTAAAACCCTTACTACTATAAATCAGCTCGTTACTATTGTTTCACTTGTAATAATTATAATTCTTCTCATAGTATCTGTTTTCCTTATAAGCAATACAGTATCGATGGGTATTACCATAAGGCGAGAAGAAATTGCGATCATGAAATATATAGGAGCTACAAACGCTTTCGTAAGACTTCCGTTTATGCTTGAAGGTATTATCATCGGTGTCATCGGAGCGATTATTCCGCTTGTTGTTCTTTATTTCCTGTATCAGAAAGCAGTGACATATATGCTTACGCGATTCACTGTTCTGACAGATTTCATGAATGGTCTGCTTCCTGTGGAACAGGTATTTATATGGCTTCTTCCGATCGGTATTATCCTCGGAATGGGCATAGGATTTATCGGTTCTACTGTTACAGTCAGAAAGCATTTAAAAGTTTGATATTTGATCTATTTTGGCGTGCCGCTAATGCGGCGCGCTTTTTCTTTTTTAATCTTAAATTTAAGCAAAAATGAGTTTATAAAAAATTTATATATTTATATTTGACAGGATTAAAAAGCTTTGATATATTGTATGAGAAATTTATCTAAGTAAATTTAGATAAATAAATAAAGCTAAATAAATTTATAAAGCAAAGGGGAAACAAATCATGTTTGAAAAAGTAAAAGATATTATCGTTGAGATCATCAGCTGCTCAGAGGATGAGGTAACAATGGAAACAAGCCTTAAAGACGATCTTGGAATCGACTCTCTTGATGCAATGGAGATCGCTATGTCTGTTGAAGAAAAACTTGGCGTAACTATTGCTGAAGATAAACTTGCAGAAATGGAATACGTAAAAGATATCGTATCTTATGTAGAGGCTAACGCTTAATTAATTAAAGCCGATTTTGGAGAAAATAATATGCAGATTGAAGAATTATTCAAAATCTGGGACAGATTTGAAAGCTCAAAGGCTACGGAATTTCTTTTTGAAGCTGACGGTCAGAAATTTTGTTTAAAAAAAGAAATCAAAGCAGCGGCGCCTGCAATACAGAGCATTGCTCAGCCTGTTGTGCAGGCGGCAGCACCTGTCTCAGCGCCTCAGACAGCAACTGAGGCAACTCCGGCAGCTTCTGATGTACAGATTTCCGGTACTCCTGTAAAAGCGCCGTTTGTCGGAACATTTTACAGAGCGGCAGCACCGGGAGAGAATCCGTTTGTTAAACTCGGACAGCGAGTAAGCAAAGGAGATGTGATTGGAATCATCGAAGCTATGAAGCTTATGAACGAGATCACAGCGCCTTGCGACGGAGTTATTACAGATATATTCGTAGAGGATGAAAAACTTGTCGAATATGATCAGGTATTAATGAGCATAGGAGAATAAAACATATGTTCAAGAGAATTCTCATAGCTAACAGGGGTGAGATAGCATTAAGGATTATCAGATGCTGTCGTGAATTGAATATCCAGTCGGTTGTTGTATGTTCAACAGAGGATAAGAAATCGCTCCCTGTTATGATGGCAACTCATTCTATATGCATCGGACCGGCGAAGGCAAAAGACAGTTATCTTAATCAGAATGCAATTATTGAGGCAGCAAAGAAGATGGACTGCGACGCCATACATCCGGGGTACGGATTTCTTTCCGAAAATGCTGATTTTGCAAGAAAATGCGAAGAAAACGGTATTGTTTTCATAGGACCTTCAGGCGATATCATCGATAAAATGGGTGATAAACAGGCCGCAAGGAAACTTATGATGGAAAATGACGTTCCTGTTGTTCCGGGATCTGCAGGATGCATAGAAACGGTTGAAGATGCGTTAAAATGGGCTGAAAAAGTCGGATATCCTGTTCTCGTTAAGGCTTCGGCAGGCGGCGGCGGAAAAGGAATGAGACGCGTTTACAGCGCTGAAGACATGAAGGCAGCATTTGATTCTGCAAAGTCAGAAGCCGAGTCTGCTTTTGGAAACGGCGATCTGTATCTTGAAAAGCTTATCATCGATCCTAGACACATAGAAGTACAGATTCTTGCAGATAAATTCGGAAATGTAGTTGAACTCGGAGAGAGAGACTGTTCTCTTCAGAAAAACAATCAGAAACTTCTTGAAGAATCACCGGCAGTCGGAATAGATGAAAATTTAAGAGAAAAGATCAGGAAGACTGCAGTAAGGGCTGCAAAAGTCGCCGGATATTTCAGCGCAGGTACAATAGAATTTGTACTTGATAAAGACCGAAATTTTTACTTTATAGAAATGAATACAAGAATTCAGGTAGAACATCCGGTAACGGAATGCGCTACAGGAATAGATCTTGTAAGAGAGCAAATTCTTATCGCCCTCGGCAGAAAACTTCCATTTGAGCAGAAAGATATAAAGATAAATGTTCATGCCATTGAATGCAGGATAAATGCGCTGTCTACAGGAAAGATAACGACGCTGCATCTTCCGGAAGGCTTCGGAGTCCGTGTTGAGAGCGCGTTATATGAAGGATACGAAGTAAGCCCGTATTACGATTCTATGATAGCAAAACTTATCGTATTCGGAAGCAACAGAAGAGAAGCGGTCAGAAGGCTCAGAAGAGTTCTTGAAGAGATTATAATCGACGGCGTTAAGACAAACGCTCATCTGATGTATCTTTTAACTTATAAGCCGGAATTTGTACGCGGAGGATTTGACACTTCGTACTGGAAAAAAGTCGAAGGCGAGCTTGTAAAAGAGTTGACAGAGGTTAGTAGATAATGGGTATTCAGGATATATTTGCAGATAATAAAATTAAATATAAAAAGCTTGTAGGGCTTAGAAAAAATATTACTCCGCAGGAAAGTATCGTATGCCCTAAATGCAAAAATGCTGTTGAAGAAAAACTTCTGGCAAAAAACAAGTATATCTGCGGCTATTGCGGTCATCATTTTAAAATGCCTGTCATGGACAGAATCAAAATGCTTTGTGATGAAGGCAGATTTATAGAATTTCAGAAGGATCTTACGACTAAGGATCCGATACAGTTTCCGGATTATGATAAAAAACTTCATGACGCGGCGGAAAAATCAAAATCAAAAGAAGCGGTTGTAACAGGCGTTATAGGCATAAAAGACATTACAGCCGCGATAGCTGTTATGAACAGTGATTTCCTTATGGGAAGCATGGGAACCGTAGTCGGCGAAAAAATAACGGCTCTTACAGAGTATGCGGGAAAAAAGGGACTTCCGCTTGTCATATTTACAGCCAGCGGCGGCGCCAGAATGCAGGAGGGACTTTTTTCACTGATGCAGATGGCAAAGACATCGGCTGCAATAGAAAAATATAAAGAAAAAGGCGGAATCTATATTTCATGCCTTACGAATCCTACGACAGGAGGAGTGAGCGCAAGCTTCGCTACTTTAGGAGACATTATAATAGCCGAACCTGAAGCCCTTATATGTTTTGCGGGACCGAGAGTTATCGAACAAACTATCGGACGTTCACTTCCGCCGGGATTTCAGCGATCGGAGTTTTTGTCTGAACACGGAATGATAGATATAGTATGTGAAAGAAATAAATTAAGGGATCTTATTTATAAAATCATTAAAATTCACACTTTAAATAATGCTGAAATAAAGAAAGGAAACGAAAATGGCTGAGATAACATCTTATGAACGTGTTGAACGTGCCAGAAGCAAGGACAGACCACTTATAACGGATTATATCAAGGCCCTTTTCGACGACTTTATAGAACTTAAAGGAGACAGACTGGCAAAAGAGGATCCTTCCATATTGGGAGGAATCGCGTTGTTTCATGGTATGCCGGTCACCGTTATAGGCCACAGAAAAGGCCGTACAACAGAAGAAAATATTAAATATAATTTCGGTATGGCTTCTCCGGAAGGATACAGAAAATCACTTCGCCTTATGAAACAGGCGGAACGATTTAAGCGTCCTATCATTACATTTATTGATACGCCGGGCGCTTATCCGGGAATGGAAGCCGAGAGCAGCGGCCAGGCAAACGCCATAGCTGAAAACATGGCGGCTATGAGTACATTAAAAACCCCGGTTATTGCGGTGGTGACAGGAGAGGGAAGTTCGGGAGGAGCTCTTGCTCTTGCTGTTGCCGACAGGGTTTTTATGCTTGAAAACGCTGTTTACAGTATTTTGTCGCCGGAGGGATTTGCTTCTATTATGTGGAAAGATCCGTCACGAGCGGCAGAAGCAAGTGAAGTTATGAAGCTTACCGCACAGGATTTATATGAATATAAGCTGATCGACAGGATAATTCCGGAAAAGGGATTATATAAAAATCTTGATAAAAGTCTTAAAGCGTCAATTTTAAAACTTAAATCATATGATGATGAAGAGTTGATCGGCAGAAGATATAAAAAATTCAGAACTATCGACGGCGAATATAAGCCTGCGGTACTCTGATATCAGGAGGGAAAATGTCAGGCGTTAAAGTCATAGGTACAGGTTATTCACTTCCTGTAAAGGTTGTAACGAACGATGATCTCAGCAAGATCGTTGACACAAACGACGAGTGGATATATTCAAGAACAGGAATCAAAAGCAGACATATTATCAGCGGTGATGAAGCGGTTCATACACTGGCTGTTTCTTCGGCTGAAAAAGCTGTCAAAAATGCCTATGAGAATGACAGCGAGTTTTCAAAAGACAAAATCATTGCCGTTTATGTCGCTACGATGACATCAAGCTATGTATTTCCGTCAACTGCCTGTATTGTACAGAAAGAACTTGAACTTCCGGAAAACATAAAAGCTTTTGATATAAGCGCGGCGTGTACAGGATTTGTATATGCGCTGCAGACAGCGGCTGATACCCTTTATACGCATAGCAGCGATGAAGGATATGTGCTTGTGATCGGAAGCGAATGCATGTCAAGAACACTTAATTTCAGCGACAGATCTTCATGTGTCCTTTTCGGAGACGGAGCGGGCGCTGTAATAATAAAAAAAGACAATTCAGAAAACAGCGCTTTTGTGCAGCTGTCAGGAACAGAAGGCAATACGGAGGTTCTTCATTGCGGAACGTATCAAGGCAGCGATGGATATCTTCATATGGATGGCGGCAAAGTTTATAAGTTCGCCACAACGTCTTTAAACAAAGCAATCAGAAAGCTTCTTGAAAATTCAGGAAATACTATGGATGATATCGATTATGTCGTATGTCATCAGGCAAACTCAAGAATTATCGATTCGGTAAAGAGAAAATATCCGGGTCATGAAAATAAGTTCTTTATGAACATGGAAACATGCGCAAATACATCGGCTGCAAGCGTTTCAATAGCTATGGCGGATATGTATGAAAGAGGATTATTGAAATCCGGAATGAAGATAATTACAGTTGCATTCGGAGCAGGGCTCTCATGGAATGCCGTGCTTATGACTGTGTAAAGGAGATCAAATATGAAAATCAATGAAATATTAAACATTAAATACCCGTTCATTCAGGGCGGAATGGCAAACATTGCAACTGCTGAACTTGCGAGTGCGGTATCAAATGCCGGAGGACTCGGACTGATTGCCGCCGGCGGAATGAATGTCGATGTATTAAGAGAAAATATAAGAAAATGCCGTGAGATGACTGACGGACTTTTCGGAGTAAATCTTATGCTCATGCATCCGCAGATAGACGATCTTGCTCAGGTTGTTCTTGAAGAGGGAGTAAAGATCGTAACAACAGGAGCAGGAATGCCTTCAAAATACATGGACGACTGGAAAAAAGCGGGAATCAAAGTGCTTCCTGTAACATCAAGCGTTATGATGGCAAAAAAACTTCAGGATATGGGCGCCGATATGATCATAGCTGAAGGAACTGAATCAGGCGGACATGTCGGAGAAATGACAACGATGGCAGTCGTACCGCAGATGGTAGATGCTCTTGATGTTCCTGTTATTGCGGCAGGAGGTATAGCTTCAGGAAGACAGCTTGCGGCTGCATTTGCTCTTGGAGCTTCGGGAGTTCAGATGGGAACGGTTCTTCTCGCTTCAGATGAGTGTCCTATCCATCAGAATTATAAAGATGCAGTTATTAAAGCAAAAGACAATGATACTGTAGTTACAGGAAGAATCGCAGGTACTCCGGTCCGTATTCTCAAGAATGCAATGGCGCGCGAATATGTAAAACAGGAGAAAAAAGGCGCTACAGTAATGGAACTTGAGAAATATACATTAGGTTCACTCAGAAGAGCCGTGTTTGACGGAGATACAAAAACAGGATCTCTTATGGCAGGACAGGTATCGGGAATGGTTTCAGAGATAAGACCTATAGCAAAAATATTCGAAGATATTTATTCAGAATATATTGAAACAGTGAAAAACCTTGCCGGTTCGATTTAATAATAAACGGAGAATTCTACAATGAGAGTATTTTTATATGCGGGACAGGGCGCCCAGTTTGTCGGAATGGGACAGGATATGTATGAAGCATTTCCGAAATTTAAAGAAGTAGTCGACGGTGTAAAACTTGGATTTGATCATAAAAAGCTTATGAGCGAAGGACCTATTGAAGTTTTATCGGATACTGTATATACACAGCCGTGTTATGCCGTTTTTGCTGCAGGCGTAACTGAAGTTTTAAAGGAAAATGGAATAACTCCCGACGCTTCATGCGGACTCAGTCTCGGAGAATACGGCGCGTTATACGCAGCGGGCGTATGGGATGTAAATGATTATATCGATATTGTAAGTTTTAGAGGAAAAGTTATGTCAGACGCCGTTAAAGGAATGACATATTCAATGAGCGCCATAGTCGGAAGCGATGCTCAGACCGTTGAGAATGTATGCGCACAGGCGGCTGAAAACAACGGTTTTGTAACTGTTGCGAATTATAACTGTCCCGGACAGTACGTTGTCTGCGGAGAAGAAAAAGCTGTTGCGGCAGTTGAAGAGATAATGGCAAACGAATATAAAGCTAAGCCGAAGAGACTTAATACAACAAGTCCTTTCCATACATATCTTCTGAAAGAAGCCGGAGATAAACTCAAAGAAAAATTTGAAACAGTTAAATTCAACAAAGCTTCGATACCGGTTGCGATGAATGTGACGGGTAAATTGCTTGAAGAAAAAGACGATCTTAAGCTTCTTCTTGAAGAGCAGGTTCAAAAGAGCGTAAGATTTGAAGATTGTCTTAAGACACTTCTTGAAAAAGGCGCGGATGAATTTATAGAGATCGGACCGGGAAAAGTGCTTACCGGTCTTGTCAGAAAAACGGCCAGAGCCATTGGCATTAATATAAATGTTTCAACAATTCAGAAAGCCGATGACCTGAAAAAACTCATTGAACAGGAGAATCAATAAATGGACAGAAAGAAAGTCGCTCTTGTAACAGGAGCAAGCCGCGGTATAGGCAGAGCGGTATGCGTTAAGCTTGCAAAATGCGGGATGGATATAGCTTTTACCTACAGCTCCGACGAAGAAGGAGCAGCAAAAACAAAGGAACTGTGTGAAGAATACGGAGCCGTTGTATATATGTACCGTGCCGATATCAGAAACTCCGAAAGCTGCGCGGAGCTTGTAAAAGATCTTGCTTCAAAGACTGATAAGCACATAGATGTTCTCGTTAATAATGCAGGAATTACACGCGACAATCTGATCATGAGAATAAAAGACGAAGATCTTGATGCCGTAATTGATACAAACTTAAAAGGAGCATTTTATATGATGCGCGAAGTATCACGTATTATGCTCAGACAGCGTTCGGGAAAAATTGTAAATATAAGCAGCGTCGTAGGTGTAATGGGAAATGCAGGACAGGTAAATTATGCGGCGACAAAAGCCGGCGTTATAGGTATGACTAAATCTCTGGCAAGAGAACTTGCATCAAGACATATCAATGTAAATGCTGTTGCACCGGGCGTTATTCAGACAAAAATGACAGACGCTATCCCCGAAGATGTGAAAGAACAGCTTACATCGCAGATATTATTTAAGGAAGCCGGAAAACCTGAGGATATAGCGAATGCAGTCGCATTTCTTTCGGGAGATGAAAGCGATTATATTACAGGACAGGTATTATGTGTAGACGGAGGTATGGCTCTATGAGAAGAGTTGTTGTTACGGGATTGGGCGCAGTTACGCCTATCGGAAATAATGTTCCGGATATGTGGAAAGCAGTGAAAGAAGGCAAATGCGGTATCGCGCCGATCACACTTTATGATACTTCAGATCAGAAAGTTAAACTGGCTGCGGAAGTAAAAGATTTTCATCCGGAAACGGTTTACGATAAAAAAGAACTTCGCCGTATGGACAGATTTACACAGTTTGCCGTTGTAGCGGCTGCCGAAGCAATGCAGGACTGTGATATTGACCTCGAAAAAACAGACAGAGAGCGTTTCGGAATAATTGTTTCAAGCGGTATCGGCGGACTTAACGTTATTCAGAACGAAAATAAACGTGGAGCCGAAAAAGGTTATGATAAAGTAATGCCTTACTTTATCCCTATGGCTATTTCAAACCTTGCGGCAGGACAGATCGCGATCAAATACGGTCTTCACGGAATGTGCTCATGCGTTGTAACTGCCTGTGCAGGAGGAACAAACGCTATAGGAGACGCATTCAGACATATAAGAGACGGTTATGCCGACATCATGATTGCAGGCGGAACGGAAGCTTGTATTACAAACTTAGGTATCGGCGGATTTACATCTATGCAGGCTCTTTCGATAAGCGAGGATCCTGACAGAGCTTCTATTCCGTTTGATAAAGAAAGAAACGGATTTGTAATGGGCGAAGGAGCAGGCATGCTTGTTCTTGAGGAGTATGAGCATGCTGTTGCAAGAGGAGCTAAGATATACTGTGAAGTTTCGGGATATGGAGTTAACTGCGATGCATACCATATTACAGCACCGAGCGAGGATGCGGTAATGGCCTCAAAATGTCTTGAAATGGCGATAAAAGAAGCAGGTATTAAACCTGAAGACATTGATTATATCAATGCTCACGGTACGTCTACAAAACTCAATGATAAAGGCGAAACAAAGGCTATTAAAAATGTATTCGGAGATCATGCGTATAAACTTGCCGTAAGTTCGACAAAAGGCATGACAGGACATATGATAGCCGCTACGGGAGCTGTTGAAGGAATTATCACGGCACTCAGCGTACAGAACGATTATATTCCTGCAACGATCAATTATCAGGTTCCTGATGAAGAATGTGATCTTGATATCGTTCCTAATGAAGGAAGAACATCAAAAGTGGATTACGCTTTATCAAATTCGCTCGGATTCGGCGGACATAATGCCTGCATTATTATGAACAAGGTTAATAAAAGAGGTTAAATAATGGAATTAAATATTACACAGATTCAGGAGATACTTCCTCACAGATATCCGTTTCTGCTGCTCGATAAAGTTACTTCATGCGAACCTGAAAAGGAGTGTACCGCGATTAAATGTGTTTCAGGCAATGAACAGTTTTTTCAGGGACATTTTCCGGGTCAGCCTATAATGCCCGGCGTTCTCATTTTGGAAGCGCTCGCCCAGACAGGAGCTGTCGCGCTTCTTGCTAAAGAAGAGAATAAAGGCAAGATAGTACTTTTCGGAGGAGTTAAGAACGCCCGCTTCAAAAGACAGGTTGTTCCGGGCGATGTGCTTGAACTGCACTGTGAGATAATCAAAATGTTCGGCTCTGTGGGAACGGGGTCGGCAGTAGCTACAGTAAACGGAGAAATTGCTGTTAAGGCTGAGATTACTTTTGCAATTGCCTGATAAAGGTGATATCATATTATTATATGCGTAAAGGTAGGTAATACAGTGTTAACAGAGCTTTTTAAGAAAGTGTATAATCAATTTAAAATGCATTTTTACAATGAGGTTTTTAAAAAATGGAGAGGCAGAGAAGTGTCTCTTACTACAGTTGAAACCTTTTGTATGGAAATCATATATGCGCTTGGAAAACCTACAGTCAGTCAATTTTCGAAGTTTTGTTCTCTTTCGTCGGCAAACGCGGCGGATAAGATCAGCAAACTTGTAAGCAAAGGATATTTAAATAAAGTTCAGTCGGAAACAGATAAAAGAAAATTTTATCTGGAGCCGACACAGAAATATCTTGATTATTACGACCTGAGTGATACTTATGTAGATTCGGTACTTAATAAAGTAAAAGATAAATTTACAAAAGACGAAATGCAGACCTTTTACAAGATTCTCAAAGTTCTTGATCAGGAACTGGAATCAAATAACAGAGAAAAGGAAGGATTTACATGAAGATCACGGTTATTGACGCCCAGGGCGGCGGAATAGGCAGAAATATTGTTGCTTCTATAAAAAAAGAATATCCTCAAACGGATATTACCGCAATCGGCACGAACGGTATCGCAGCGGCTGCCATGCTTAAAGCAGGAGCCGACAGAGCGGCATCCGGTGAAAATCCGTTTATTGTCGCATGCAGAAATGCGGAACTTATAATAGGACCGATAGGAATTGTTATTGCAGATTCACTGCTCGGCGAAATAACTCCTAAGATGGCTGTGGCAGCCGCACAAAGCAGCGCAAAAAAATTATTTATTCCTTTTAACCAGTGCGGAAATATAATAGTCGGAGTTAAAGATCTTTCGATGAAATCATTAATGGCAAATCTGATGGAAGAGATAGATAAGCTTATGAAAGGAACTTCGGCTTGTGAATAAGAAAAAAGTCGGGATCATGGGCGGTACATTTGATCCCATTCATATCGGACATTTAATATTGGCTCAGAGCGCGTATGAACAGCTCGGACTTGATGAGGTGCTGTTTGTCCCCGCGGGAAATCCGCCTCATAAAAAAGACAAGGTGCTTACAGCCGATGCCAATCAGCGGACCGAGATGGTCAGACTTGCGATTGAGGGCAATGACAATTTTGTCCTTGATACAATGGAAATAGAAAAACAGAGTTATTCATATACATTTGAAACTATCCGCAGTTTGTATGAAAAATATCCCGAAAATGAATTTTATTTTATCATCGGAGGAGATTCACTGAGGGATTTTCATACCTGGAAAAATCCTGATCTGATCACAAAATACTGCTATATAGCAGCTTCTTACAGACCTCAGATCCATGAGGATTTTGATGAACTGCTTGAGCAGAACAGAAAAGCATACGGAGATAAGTTTTTTAAAGTGACGGCGCCGATGCTGGATATTTCA
>CASDUB010000189.1 GCA_949283905.1 uncultured Lachnospiraceae bacterium
AAGCGTCCATTTTCAACAAACCAATTTAAAATAAACAATTTCTGCTGTCTGCTTTTTTGATTTATTTATATTAAACCTCAGGCGTGCAGCAAAATATGCACGCCTGAGGTTCTTTAATGTAATGGTAAATTAATATGAGTGTTTAATTTTAATTAATAGAGATAATCCGGCAGCATCATAACAGCTGTTGTAAACAATGTAGCCGGTAATCCATAAATAACCGCACCGATAAATACATTATTTGTTCTCTTGTATATTGCACGAGTTGTTATCGTTCCAATTATAGAAATCGGTATGAACAAAAGCATTGTTGTATAGACTTTCCAGTTGCCCGGCGAATCAAGTCCCGCTCCCGTGCTGTACAATTTCGAATAATGAACAATAAGTACAATAATAATTCCGATAATATTAAATATTATGCAGATAAGTACATTCTTCCATTCCTTCATTCCTTTTATACGATCCAGACCGTTCATTACCATCGAATTCGCAATCCAGAAGAAAATGAAGAACGGCGCGTATGTCAGTGCATGCCACAGATGATCCCATGAAAGCACCTGCCACGTTATATCCTGTATCCTAAAGTCTACTTTGAACGCATAATCAGCAAAGCAAACAATCACATACAGTATAACAAATACGGTCACGGCAAGCAGAATTGTTCTGATTACTCCGCCGACAGATGCCTTTACACCGATATCCGACAGCATGATGTTTCTCTTTCTGTAAAATACGTTATAAGTAAAGATGAAGAATCCCAACATTATCAACGCGTTTATAAACAGCCAGCTTGTCGTGCCGTTCTGCCATGAATTAAGGAATACCTCATTAACTCCTGCCGTTCCGTTTAATGACATTATACTTGATGGTATTGCCCTAAATGCCGGAGCACTCAACGGCACGATGAAACTCAAGATTATTCCCGATATAATAAAATAAGCTTTTCTTGGTTTTGTGTCGAGTAGTATGCAGCTCTCTCCTACCGGATTTTTAAGAGCGCCGAATGGTTTCGAATCAATCAGCATTATAGCAAGAGGTGCGATAAGAAGCATTATACCGACCATTCCAAGACCACGGAAGAATTTGTGTGCTTCCGTTATCTGGCTTGAAGGATCTATCGGATTTGGGGCTCCCAATGTCTTTTCAAAAAAGTCTACGCAGTCTCTGATTCCTTCGACCGAGAAAAGTCCTGACGCATGCGTCATATTTTCCGGGTTATATACTATCCTTGCCGTTCCATCTTCTATACTTCCGTATACTTCACCGATTTCAACTTTTACGTTAGGATCGTTTACTTCTTCTTCAGTAAAAGTTCCCGGCGCTCCGAAGTTAATGAACTGTTTCATTTCAGAACGTACAGTAAGATCTCCGGGAAGATATCCTTCTACAGGAGCAAAACTCATATTGTTGAAAGGATCAAAAAATCCACACTCAAAGCCTACATTTATATCTGTTGCAAAACCTTCAGATGATAAAAACATAGGATCGATCATAAGCGCAGAACTTACTCTTTTAACATATGTATCAGGAGTTTCTCTCTGCTCTACGCCATATGCCTGCATTGTATCGTATACGTTGTTACCGCCTTTGGAATATCCGGCAATTCCGATTTTTGAATTGTCAATATAATCCAGGCTGTAATAAATATAATCAACAAGATCATATACTCCGAATCCAACGGTATCTGTACTGCTTACCTGCGAAGAATGTCCTGCTGAGGTAATATCAAGCGCAAATACGACAAATCCGCGTCGTGCCAATTCAATAGCATATTCCTGATGAGACTGCAGTGTACTGTCATTTCCATGGCTGAAAACAACTGCCGGCGCAGGATTTTCTACTGTTGCACTATCCGGACGATACTCATAAACGCGTATCGTTTCTCCGCTCGGAATCGTAATATTAAGATCATTTACCTTAACCGTACTGCCCGATGTCATAAGCAGATAAGAGCCTATCATGCTTATTACGATCATAATAACCGACACAATCATTACGATCTTCGGAATATTCCGTTTCTTTTGCTCCATAAGTCTTCCCTCCTTAAACTTATAAAACTTTTTTGCAAGTTACTATTTTATGATTGATTGATGAAATAAGCTTTACTCTTCTTAAGCCTTCGCCTGAAAAACAAATTCAATATTAATATCCCAACGCTTCCGCAATTTCCGTAAATATTACTCCAAGTGCGTGCGCTCCTGCATCAGGATATCCGAGACTTCTTTCGCCTACTGTTCCGGCGCGGCCCATACGTGCTACGATCTCTTTTGTAGCCTCTGCCCCATCTACCGCCGCTTTAGCTCCGCGTTCAAAAGCCTCTTTGATACTTGTGTTCTCTTTAGCGCACTCACTCCATGCATCTGCACAGGGAACAAGAGCATCGATCAGAGTTTTGTCTCCGACTTTAGCGCCTCTGCCGAATGAACGCTCACCGGTTTTCTGTATTCCGGCAACCGCTGCCTGCATCATATCGGCAAATTTGCATATATCGAGCTCTTTTGTATCTCCTGCGGATTTTCCTGCCATACGGAAAGCCGAACCCCAAATAGGACCCGATGCGCCGCCGCAGTATTCCATGATGACCATTGAGCATGCATTCAGGAAATCTCCTATACTAG
>CASDUB010000190.1 GCA_949283905.1 uncultured Lachnospiraceae bacterium
ATAATCTTTTCGAAATCGCTGTCAAGATATTTATCTATGGCTTTAAGACCGGTATCAAGTACGCCTGCATTGTTAACTAAAATATCAATTTTTCCATACTTATCAATGGCAGCCTTCATAAGAGCATGACAATCTTCGTCCTTTGAAATATCTGTCGGTACCGCAAGAACATTTCCGCCTGCAGAACGTATTTCTTCCGCTACTTTTTCAAGAGCTTCAGCACGTCTGGCACTTATAACTACATTTGCGCCTTCTGCAGCAAATAATTTTGCGGCCGCTGCGCCAACCCCTGAGTTACCGCCTGTTATGATTGCTGTTTTTCCCTGTAATCTGTTCATAAGCGTCACCTGATATAATAAAATTTATTATATCTTATCCTTTCGTATTTAATTAAGATATTTTAAATTATATACTGCCAAATTTACTGAATATCTCAATTCAATAGTATCATTTACAGAAAGATTTCGCAACGATTGTTATTTTTATGACTTAATTATTATCTTTCTGACTGTTCTTTAGAATAGATCAATACTCTCTCGCTGCTCTCCGGAACATCGTATTTCGATAGGAATATTTTTCTGGCTTCTTTAATGTTTTTCGCTTCCTTATTTGCCTTGTCACAGAGATCTGACATATAATCATAGAATGAATCGGTTTCATTTTCTATTCCGGGCTGATAATAGACTTTAGTAACAGAATCGCCAAGAACAATATTATCCCCATATAAAACCGCTACTTCATCACTTCCTGCATTTGGTGATGTTGCAAAATTAAAATAATAGTTTCTTAATTGATCTTTACTTATTTCATATACATCAATTGGAACTTTTTGCGTCACATTATCATAGCTATTTATAAACCAGCTGATTGGATCTGCGAAAAAAATCCAAAAATCTGATGATTTTTTTAAAGATAAATATACTGTCGTATTACCATTTTCATCTTGAGTATATATTCTTGAAATAAGCATATTTTTCGCCCGTTCACTCGGTATCAGAAGTACGTCACCTTCTTCATCTACCTGCACTGTTAAATCAGATGCATCTAAAGTCATCGTCATATCGTGATAAATTGAATAGAATATCTGAAACAAAATTAACAGTACAACAATTAAACACGATAACTTTATCATTATTTTTTTTCTTCGTTTTTTCTTTATTTTTTTTATTATATTATCTTCTGTATCAACCGGCACGACAATAGATGACTGCAATTTTTCAAGTTCTGCCTGACAGTCTTTGCATTCTTTTAAATGCTCACTTACAAGCTGCATCGTATCTTCGCTTGCTTCTTTTGCCGCATATGCCGGAAGAAGATCCTGAATTATATTACAACTGATCTTGTCCATATCACATTTCCTCCATTAATTTTTGAAGCTGACGCTTTGCTCGCAGATAAGTTACTCTCGCCCATCCTTCAGTTTTATCAAATAGCTCGCCTATCATTTTAAATGACAATTCACCGAAAACCCGAAGTGTAAAAACTTCTTTATAAGGTTCTTTCATATCATGTAGGAATTGATGAATTCTCACTGCAATTTCATTATCGATAAGACGTGTTTCTATCAAATCACACTCCTCTTCATGATTTATTAAATCTTCCTCGGTTATATACTGAACACGTTTATTTTTTTTCAAATGTTTCAGATACAAGTTTTTAGCAATCTGACATAGCCATACCCTGATATCGCAATCGCCCCTAAAACTTCCGATCTTTTCAAAGGCTTTCAAAAATGTTTCCGCTGTCAAGTCCTCAGATAATGTTTCGTCTCTTGTTAAAGAACGGAGGTATAGAAAAACGTCTTTATAGTATTCTCGATATAATTTTTCATATTCATCCATTTTTCTTCATCCTCCTTTCATCTATATGACCCTTGTATTTCTTTTTTGTTACATATTTTATCAAATTTTTTTATAATTCAATAATGATTTTCAAAATAGTATTTAAGACTTTTCAACATTAAAAATACCGTGTAAGCTCTGTCTTATCGCTTATACGGTATTCTTAAATTATATGATACTTTGAATTATAATTCAGTTATATCAAGTGTTATAAATCTCAGCAGCTTCCTCTTCTGTTATCGCTTCACATTTTATCATTTTTTCAAGTACCTGCTTCATACGTTGATCAGCCAATTCAGGATTTACATTTGGCGAATAAGCAGAAGGCGCATTCGGCAGACCTGCGAGCATTACAGCCTCTCGATCTGTCAACTCCTGCGGAGTTTTACCAAAGTATCTGATCGCGGCGTCATATATCCCGTAATATCCGCTGCCGAAATAAATTGTGTTTACATAAAGTTCAAAAATATCCTCTTTACTATATGTTTTCTCAAAATCCAAAGCTGCAAAAATTTCCGCAAACTTTCGTTCGAAATTTTTATCCTGAGAAAAATATTCGTTCTTCATTAACTGTTGAGTTATAGTACTGCCTCCCTCGACAAAAGACATAGTTCTTAAGTCGTTAAATGCTGCACGTCCGATAGCAAGAAGATCTATTCCGTTATGTTCGAAAAAACGTTTATCTTCGGCGGATATAGCAGCATCAATATAAATTTCGGGAAGTTCATCATACTCGACAAAGTTTTCGTCGCTGCGTATGGATTCAACTTTTTCTTCAAACGGCGTTTCTGCAACGGCATTTTTATACATGTTATATCCTTTAATTCCGAAAAATATACCTGCTATTGCAATTATGATCAATATCGCCGTTAAAATAGTTAAAAGAATTTTTCCAAATATTTTTAATATACTCATAATATTATGCCTTTCCCTATTCTATACAGCCTTTATAAAACAGCTTATTATTCGCTCCATTTATTTGCTGCGGACCATATATTTGTCAAAATAAACATTAGAATGGCCGCAGGAACTAAAATCGCGATTAACATGACAAGGCTGAATCCTCTTTTGAAATGTTCTTTTTTTATTGTAGTAACTTTGATTCTATGCATAAATTAAATCCTCCTTCTTCTTTATATCCGCATTATAGCAGGTCATTTACCCCGCCATACATCTATTCAGGTGACAATTTGCCCGCTGAAAGTGACATTTTTGAAATATGAAAATTTATCAGATGTCAGCTTATTTTTATAAAAAAACTGCGAACAATACCTGATGAAAACAGTATCATTCGCAGTTTAATTTTTTTTATAAAAAGTATTAAGAATATATTTATTTGCTGACTATTTTATAATAGCTCTTCGCCGTAAGCATATAAATTATGATATACAAAACAACAAATGCCGCGAAACATATCAAATAACATTTCAGATAGAGGCCGGTATCGATCATACCCAAAAGGGACATTATGCGCATCATCATAGGATAAGTAGCGATAACATGACACCCAGCGCCTATAAGCGGCATGAAAAATACCGTAAGCACCTGGGAACGGATCGATTCCTTTACTTCCCGTCTGCTCATTCCGACTTTCTGCATAATTTCAAAACGCTTTTTGTCATCATATCCTTCCGATATCTGTTTGTAATAAATTATCAGCACTGCCGCCATCATGAACAGCATTCCAAGGAATATTCCTATAAAGAAGAATCCACCGTAAACTCCGAGATAACCGTCGTGACCGTTAGCCTGAGAACTGATCTGACCATTGAAACCTGAAGAACTTATGAAAGAGCGCGCCGCGTCGTAGAATTGTATCTGCTCATCTTTATCAGCGTCAGTATCAAATACGTAATAGCTTCTTACATCGCATATGCTTCCGTCCTCCTCAGGCAGAGCGCTGTAAAGTTCACTAGACAGTTTTTCAAGTTCAGCTCTGTCTTTTACAACTATGAAATGAGAATACGCGGCATATGCCGTTGAGAAACTCTTACAGAAGAAATCGTCAAGTTTTTTCTTAACTGTGTAGTGTTCGTCAAGGATTCCCAGTTTATCATAGTCGTATTCGGTATTATACGAATAGAGAAGTACTTCGCCGTCGTTTAAAGTCTCATTTGATCCGGTAGCTCTGTTATAATCTTCAAGATCAAAGAAAAACAGGCATGAATACGAATATAAGCTGTCAGATACATCTGTTGAGTTGACGTCAAAATAGTCGCCTGACTGGACTGCCGTAAATGAAAGACTGTCAAATTCATATTCTTTCGTAACGTTCAGCCCCTTCTCTTTCTGAAGGTCACGTATCTGATCAAATATTTCTCTGCTATTTTCAGGATCATCCCGATATGAAGAAGCGCAGAAATCATTTCCATATATAGCGTTTATTATACCTTCCAGTCCAAACATCAGAGAGCTTGTACACGAAATGATAACGAGAACCATAGTTGAAAGTATACATATGTTCGCGAGTCCCACGGCGTTCTGCTTCATTCTGTACATCATGCCGGATACGCTTATAAAATGCTTTGTCTTATAATAATACGTCTTATTTTTACGAAGCATTTTTAAGAACGCTATGCTTCCCGAAGTGAAGATCATATATGTTCCGGCTATTACAAGAGCTACCGTAGGGAAGAAAAGTGCGAAACTCGTCAGCGGATTAACCGAGCTTATAGCCATAAAATATCCGAATCCGACGCAGGCAAGACCCAATATAGCGATCAGCCATTTGGCTTTCGGCTCTTTTTCACCTGCCGCGCTTTCCTGAAGCAGACGTATAGGGTCTGATAAATGCACCTGCCTTACTGCGTTAAGGAAAATAAGAAGGAAAATAATCGCAAACAGAATAAGCGTATTTCTGATGGCGTCGGCAGAGATATAAAATCCGAGGGTTATCTCGGCGTCTACCATTCGCGATACTATCATAAACATCAGTTTATCCAAAGCGACGCCTATCGCTATTCCGACGGATAGCGAAATCAGAGCCGTATAAAGGGATTCATAAGCCAGAGTCTTGCTTATATGGCGTTTTTCCATTCCGAGGATATTAAATAATGCCAGCTCCTTTTTCCTTCTCTTTATCAAAAAGCTGTTAGTATAAAACAGAAAGATAACAGCGAAAGCGCCTGTAATCCAGCATCCGAACGACATCATCACAGAAAGAGAATTGGCATGTATCATATCTTCTATTCCGGGATTCATCGAAAGGGATGAAAGCATATAAAAAACGGCGACGGTTATAATACATGTGATTATATACGGGAAGTACATTTTACTGTTTTTCCGGATATTCTGCGCCGCTAATTTCGCGAAAAATCCTTTATTCATCATGACCACCTCCGGTCGCGATAAGAGTCAGCGTATCTGATATTCTCTGATAAAACTGTTCATTAGTCATCGCTCCGCGGTAAATCTGATGAAATATCTGACCGTCTTTGATAAACAGTACTCTTCCCGCATGGCTTGCGGCGTTTACCGAGTGAGTGACCATGAGAATAGTCTGTCCCGAATTATTAATTTCATTAAAAATCTTTAAAAGTTCATCCGACGATTTTGAGTCAAGGGCTCCTGTGGGTTCGTCGGCAAGAATCAGTTTTGGATTTGTGATAATCGCCCGCGCTACAGCCGCTCGTTGTTTCTGACCGCCTGATACCTCATATGGAAATTTATCAAGCAGATCGTATATACCAAGCTTTTTTGCGATCGGATTTAAAAGATCTTTCATCTCATGATAAGTCTTTCCCGATAAAACCAGAGGCAGCAGTATATTATCTCTGATGGAAAAAGTATCTAGAAGATTGAATTCCTGAAATACAAATCCCAGATTGTCCCTTCTGAACGCCGCTATATCTTTTTCACGTACCGAAGAAAGATTCATTCCGTCCAGCAAAACTTCTCCCGACGTAGGCTTGTCGAGAGCTGCCAGTATATTTAACAAAGTAGTTTTTCCTGAACCGGATTCGCCCATTATCGCCACATACTCGCCTTCTTCAACTGAAAAGGACACATTGGATAATGCCTGGACGCTTGCCTGTCCGAATCTTGTCGTATATATTTTCTTTAGAAAC
>CASDUB010000191.1 GCA_949283905.1 uncultured Lachnospiraceae bacterium
TGCTTAGTTGGAAAAACTTCTTTCACAGAAGAGCAGCTTATGGAGAACTTCAATGCGCTTATGGCTGCCATCAACAAAGCAAGACCGGCTGCTGTCAAAGGACAGTACCTCAAGAGCATTTCTGTTTCTTCAACAATGGGCCCGGGCGTTAAGATCAACACTTTGAAGCTCGACTGATTGTTGGGGGCACTTTCACTTGCATTTCTTTAATGCAGATGATATAGTGTTAAAAGAATATGTAACTGTTAACGGAGTGGACGAAAGTCCACTCTTTTTATTGAACCGGAGAAATAGAAAAATGAGTCGCAGAGAAGACATTGAAAGAAAAGCGGAAGAATTGATAACTCCGATAATTCAGGAAAATGAGTTTGAACTTGTGGACATCGAATATGTGAAAGAAGGAAGCGATTTTTACCTTCGCGCATATATTGACAAACCGGGCGGAATAGACGTGCTTGACTGTGAAAAAGTGAGCAGAGCTTTTTCGCCGCTTCTGGATGAGCATGATTTTATAGAAGACGCCTACATCCTTGAAGTGAGTTCTCCCGGACTTGGAAGACCTTTAAAGAAAGACAAGGATTTTAAAAGAAATATCGGAAAAGATATTGAATTTAAAAGCTATAAGAACATAGACGGAAAAAAAGAATTTTTCGGAACTCTGGTATCTTTTGACGGCGATACTTTTACCGTAAAGGATGAGAACGAAGAATCATTAACATATAACAGAAAAGACATGGCCCTTATCAGGGAATACGTAGAATGGTGACAGCCTAAGCTGAATAACAGGAGGATAAGAGAAAAAGAGATGGCAAGCGAATTAAAAGAAGCATTGGAAATTTTGGAGAAAGAGAAAAATATAAGCAAAGAAGCAATACTTGAAGGTATCGAGCAGTCCCTTATGCAGGCATGCAAGAACCATTTTGGAAAAGCCGACAATGTTGTCGTTAATATCGACCCTGAGACATGCGATTTCAGCGTATATGCGAACAAAGAAGTCGTTGAAAACGTTGAGGACCCTGTTCTCCAGATCAGCCTTTTAGACGCGAAAAAGATCAAAACATCACATGAGATCGGAGATATCGTAAGAGTTCCGATCGAATCAAAATCATTCGGCCGTATCGCTACACAGAACGCTAAAAACGTTATCTTACAAAAGATACGCGAAGAAGAGCGCAGATCTCTCTATAACAGATACTTTGAGAGAGAGCACGATATGGTAAGCGGTATAGTTCAGAGAAATATCGGAAAAGGCGTAAATGTAAACCTCGGAAAGATCGATGCGATCCTTTCTGACTCGGAAATGGTTCCGGGAGAAGTATTAAAACCCCACGACAGAATCAAGGTTTATGTTCTTGAAGTCAGAGATACTCCGAGAGGACCGAGAATCCTCGTATCAAGAAGCCATCCGGATCTTGTAAAGAGATTATTTGAAGCTGAAGTTACCGAGATACAGGAAGGAATAATCGAGATCAAGAGCATTGCCAGAGAGGCAGGATCAAGAACTAAGATCGCCGTTTACAGCAACGATCCCGATGTAGACGCCGTAGGCGCATGTGTTGGAATGAACGGTATCAGAGTAGGCGCTGTTGTCGATGAACTTAAAGGTGAAAAGATAGACATCATCAACTGGGACGAAAATCCGGCGCTTCTTATTGAAAACGCTCTTTCACCTGCAAAAGTTATATCTGTTCTTGCCGATCCGGAAGACAGAATGGCTCTCGTTATCGTTCCTGATTATCAGCTGTCGCTGGCTATCGGAAAAGAAGGACAGAACGCCCGCCTGGCCGCAAAGCTTACAGGATTCAAGATCGATATCAAGAGTGAGACACAGGCTAAAGAGGAGGGTATCTTCGAAGAATACTTCGGAGAAGACGATGAAGACGCGGAAGACGTTGAATATGCTGAAGCTGAAGACGAGACAGACGGATCTGATGAAGAACAGGAAATGACTGAAGCAAACGCTGAAGAAGGAGAAACAGAGCAGGCAGATGAGTAATAAAGTTCCAATGCGCACATGCTGCGGCTGCAGGGTATCTTTTCCGAAAAAGGCTCTTATAAGGATAGTCAGAAAACCCGAAGGCGATGTTCAGATCGACTGCAGCGGAAAGATGAACGGCAGAGGCGCTTATCTCTGCAAGAACGTGGAATGTCTGAAAAAAGCGAGAAAGTCCGGCAGCATATCAAGAGCGCTGAATGTTTCGATAACGGAAGAAATCTATATCAGACTTGAAAAGGAGCTTGGTGAAATTGAAGCCTGACAAGATCGTTTCATATATAGGACTGGCCATGAAGGCCGGCAAAGTTGCATCAGGAGAATTTTCTGTTGAAAAGTCAGTTAAAGAGGGAAGAGCGGAAGTAGTTATTATCTCAACTGACGCTTCAGACAATACAAAGAAGAAGTTTAATGATATGTGTAAGTATTATCGCGTGCCGGTGTTCGAATATCTTGACAAAGATACGCTGGGACACATAATCGGACGCGAGATGCGGGCCTGTGTTTCGGTAAACGATCCGGGCTTCGCGAAGGCAATACTTAATGTTGATAAAAATAGGATTTGAGGAATAAGGTTGATACAGTATGGATGAAAACAAAGAAGTAAAAATAACAGACGGTGAAAAACCGAAAAAGAAAAAATTTATACAGGTTTACAGACCGCAGAACGCCACAAGCAAAGAGGGAAAAGACTTTACAAAACACGGCCAGACAGCCCAGAAGAAAAAAGCAAAAAAAGAGGCTGCTCCCGTTAAGCAGGATGAAATAAAAATTGAAGAAAAAGCAGCCGAAAAAGCTGTCGAAAGAAATGTGGAAAAAGCCGCTGAAAAAGTAGAAAAAGTGGAAAAGTCTGTGGATAAAGTGGAAAAAACTGCGGAGAAAGCTGTGGATAAAGCTGAAAAACCCGCGGAAAAACCGGTGGAAAAATCTGCAGAACAGAAACCGGTGCAAAAACCGGCGGCTCAGAAAA
>CASDUB010000192.1 GCA_949283905.1 uncultured Lachnospiraceae bacterium
AGTTCTTATTGTAGATAACTGGATTGAATCGGGAGCGACTGTTCAGGCTATTCTTGCAATGCTCGAAGACGCTGAAGTTGAAGTTGTCGGCATTGCGGCATTCGGCATTGATAAAAATCCAAGAACAGAAAGTCTTAAGAAAGAACTTAATGTGACGACGATAATAGAAGGATGATATAATTGAATAACATAAGAAATAAAGATGCTTTGCGGAATTAAAATTTTGTATTCCCGTAAGCATCTTTATTTATTGAAATTTATTATGGTTTAATTAAAATTCACGGTATGTTGTATCCGTATACGCCTTTCAGAATATTCCTAAAAGCTCGCTGTAAGCCTTAAGAGCTCCTTCAGTATTCTTTGCAAGTACTTTCTTTGCAAGAACTTTTCCAAGCTGTACGCCTTCCTGATCAAAACTGTTAAGATTCCATATGAATCCCTGGAACATAACTTTATTTTCGAAATGAGCAAGCAGAGCGCCGAGAGCTTCAGGATTAAGCTGTTCGCCTACAATGATGCTTGAAGGACGGTTTCCTTCGAAATATATATTCTTATTTTCATCGTCTTTTCCGCATGCGAAAGCCATTATCTGTGCAGCAACATTTGCATTTAATTTCTGCTGGCTTGTAGTATTTTCGATAATGACGTCATTTCCCATCTGGCTTTTTTTGAATCCGACAAACTGAATAGGAGTTATATCCGTTCCCTGATGAAGAAGCTGATAAAATGAATGTTGGCCGTTTGTTCCGGGCTCTCCGAAGATTACAGGTCCCGTAACGTAATTAACTTCTTCTCCGAATCGATTTACGCTCTTTCCGTTAGATTCCATATCGAGCTGCTGTAAATGAGCCGGAAAACGGATAAGCGCCTGAGAGTATGGCAAAACAGCCGTTACGCCGTATCCGAGAAAATTACGTTCGTAAACGCCAATAAGAGCATCGAGCATGGCTGCGTTTTCTTTGATGTTTTTATTTTTAGCAGTAACATCTGCTTCGGCAGCTCCGTTAAGGATACGTGCAAATACTTCCGGACCGAAGGCAAGAGATAAAACAACACAACCTACAGCGGAAGTAGCAGAGTAGCGTCCTCCGATGTAGTCATCCATGTAAAATGAATCGAGATATGCCGGATTGTTTGCAAGAGGAGAAGTTTCACTTGTTACAGCCAACATATGTTTTGAAGGTTCAAGTCCTTTTGAAACAAGAGCATCCTTAACAAAACTTTCATTTGTAAGAGTTTCCAGAGTTGTTCCTGACTTTGAAACTACTATAAATAAAGTATGAGCAAGATCTGTTGTCGCAAGGATAGAAGAAGCATCATCAGGATCGACATTGCTGATAAATTTAGCTTCCATTTTAAGAGTGTTATTAGTACGCGCCCAGTTCTCAAGCGCCATATATAAAGCTCTAGGTCCGAGATCGCTTCCGCCTATACCGATCTGAACAACAGTAGTGAATTTTTCACCCTTTTCATTTAATATTTCGCCGTTATGAACCTTTTTAGCAAATTCTGCGGCTCGGTTTTGCTGAAGAAGATAGAACTCGCGTTTATTTACGCCGTCGGCAATAACGTCATCGCCAAGCTGTCCGCGGCATAAATGATGAAGAACAAGTCTCTTTTCTCCTGTGTTGATTACGGCGCCGTTATATAGTTCACGATATTTTTCGATGAGTTCGGCCTCATCAGCAAGTTCCTGTAAGATATTAAGAAGCTTGTCGTCTACAGTTTTTGCCGCATAACTGTACACCATATCGGCAGCCATTTTAACTTTATATTTTTCAACGCGAGCAGCGCCGGATTCTCCGGACATTTCTTCTTTTATGTCGACAACTTCGCGCATCGAATCTAATTTTTTATAAGTAACGAGCTCATCAAAATTTTTCCATTGCATAACAACACATCTCCTTAATCTAAACAAATATAATGATACCAATGTTTTATAGGTACAATAATTAATCTAATTTTATAAAATTTTTGTATAAATTGCAATACAAATAGTTATTTATTTAACGAAAATTAAGCAAAAAGCAGAAAAGAGTCATATATAACATACATCCTAATTCAAAAATTATTTTTAAAAAAAATCATTGACAATAATAAAGCAGAGTAGTATTATATAACTCGTGCTCAGCAAGAGCACAAAACTTGTAAATACAAGAAATGCGGAAGTGTCGGAACTGGCAGACGAGCAAGACTAAGGATCTTGTAAGCATTGCGCTTGTGTGGG
>CASDUB010000193.1 GCA_949283905.1 uncultured Lachnospiraceae bacterium
ATGCTTGACGAAGGTGAAGTAGAAACGATCGCTCATTATACGGCGGCGGCGTTCTTCGATCCGGAAGTAGACTGTATCCTCGATATCGGCGGACAGGACATGAAGTGCATCAAGATAAAGAATCATACTGTGGACAACGTGCTTTTAAATGAAGCATGTTCATCGGGCTGCGGTTCGTTTATCGAAAACTTTGCTCAGAGCTTAAATTATACGGTTCAGGATTTCGCAAAAGAAGCTCTCTTTGCAAAAAATCCGATCGACCTCGGAACAAGATGTACCGTATTTATGAATTCGAAAGTAAAACAGGCTCAGAAAGAAGGCGCTACGGTTGCCGATATTTCAGCCGGACTTGCGTATTCCGTTATCAAAAACGCGCTCTATAAGGTTATCAAAGTTTCCGACGCGACTGAACTCGGCAAACATATCGTTGTTCAGGGCGGTACGTTTTATAATGACGGTGTGCTCAGAAGTTTTGAAAGAGTTGCTCAGTGCGAAGCAATAAGACCTGATATCGCAGGTATAATGGGAGCCTTCGGCGCGGCTCTTATCGCCAAGAACAGATGCCAAAACAAACAGACGACAATGCTGTCGATAGAAGATATAAATAACCTTGAGTATTCGACAACGATGGCTCACTGCAACGGCTGTACAAACAAGTGCCGTCTTACTATCAACAAATTCTCCGGCGGCCGCCGTTATATAAGCGGAAACCGCTGTGAAAAAGGTATAGGAAAAGAGAAAAACGCCAACAATATTCCGAATATGTACGATTTCAAATACAAGAGGATATTCGGTTACAAGTCCCTTGGAGATGAGGAGGCAAAAAGAGGCGTGATAGGTATTCCGCGTGTTCTGAACATGTTTGAAAACTATCCGCTCTGGCATACTTTCTTCACGAAACTTGGGTTTAAAGTAGTTCTTTCGCCGACTTCTACAAAAGAGATCTACGAGATGGGAATAGAATCCATCCCGAGCGAATCGGAGTGCTATCCGGCAAAACTCGTGCACGGCCATATCGAATGGCTTCTCAAGAACGGAGTTAAAAAGATATGGTATCCATGTATTCCGTACGAGAGAAACGAGTTTTCAAAGGCTATAAATCATTATAACTGCCCGATCGTTACATCTTATGCCGAAAATATTAAGAACAACGTAGACGAGCTGAACGCTCCCGATGTTGAACTTTACAATCCGTTCATCGCCCTTACATCTGAAAAGATAATGGCGGATGAGCTTGTGAAACTGTTTTACGATATCCCTGAAAATGAGATCCGTGAAGCTGCCCATGAGGGCTGGATTGAGATGGACAAGGCAAGGGAAGATGTCAAGGCAGAAGGAAAACGCGTCCTTAAATGGATGGAAGAGACAGGACACAGGGGAATCGTGCTTGCGGGACGTCCTTATCATGTGGATCCCGAGATATCCCACGGTATTCCCGATATGATCAATTCCTTTGATATCGCTGTGCTTACGGAAGACGGAGTATCTGATCTTGCCGAGATAGAAAGACCTATCAGGGTAACGGATCAGTGGATGTATCATACAAGACTCTATGCGGCGGCGCATTTTGTAAAAACGCGCGACGACCTCGATCTGATTCAGCTTAACAGCTTCGGATGCGGACTTGACGCCGTAACAACCGATCAGGTATACGAGATCCTTGCAGGCAGCGACAAGATATATACATGTCTTAAGATAGATGAAGTAAATAACCTCGGAGCGGCACGTATAAGAGTAAGATCGCTTCTTGCGGCTATCCGCGGACAGGATCAAAAAGAAGGATGCAGGAAGATCGAAAGCTCTGCCATGAAAAAAGCCGTGTTCACGGAAGAAATGCGCGAGACATATACTATTCTTGCGCCCCAGATGTCGCCTATCCATTTTAATATCCTGGGACCGGCGTTCAAATCCTGCGGATATAATGTCGTCGTTCTTCCGAATGACAATAAAGAAGCGGTAGACATGGGACTTAAATATGTAAACAACGACGCATGTTATCCTTCTCTTATAGTGGTAGGCCAGTTTATGGAGGCTCTCCAGTCGGGAGAATACGATCTGAACAAGACGGCGATCCTGATTACACAGACAGGCGGAGGCTGCCGTGCTTCCAACTATATAGCCTTTATCAGAAGAGCGCTTGAAAAAGCAGGAATGGAACAGATTCCTGTAATCTCGCTTAACTTAAGCGGACTTGAGGACAATCCGGGATTTAAGCTTACTCTTAATATGGCGTTTAAGGCCGTTTACGGCGCTGCTTTCGGCGATATTCTCATGAAGTGCCTTTACAGAATGCGTCCTTATGAAAAGGTAAAAGGTTCTGCCGATGCGCTTCATGAAAAATGGGAGAAGATCTGTATAGACTTTGTTACACAGAAAAAAGTATCGAGAAGAAGATTCAAACAGATATGCCGCGAGATAATACGCGAGTTTGACAACCTTCCTATTACAGATGAGGTTAAGCCGAAGGTCGGAATTGTAGGAGAGATACTTGTAAAATTCCTTCCGGCAGCGAACAATCATCTTGCGGAGCTGTTGGAGAGCGAAGGAGCCGAGGCGGTATGTCCTGACCTTATCGATTTCTTCATGTACAGCTTTTATAACGCCAAGTTCAAGAAAGAGCATCTCGGCGGCAGCAGAAAGACGGCTTTCCTGTGCAGTTTGGGTATTAAATTCATCGACTGGCTGCGTTCGGCGGCAAACAAAGAATTTAAGAAGAGCAGACACTTTGTACCGTCGGCGGATATAAGGGATCTTGCGAGATACGCGGAACCGATCGTTTCTACAGGAAACCAGACAGGCGAGGGATGGTTCCTTACAGGCGAGATGATGGAGCTTATTCACAACAACGTGCAGAATATAGTATGCATACAGCCCTTCGGATGTCTGCCTAACCATATCGTAGGAAAGGGCGTAATTAAAGCGATAAGAAAGAGTTATCCGAAGGCAAATATAGTAGCGGTCGATTACGATCCGGGAGCGTCTGAAGTTAACCAGCTCAACCGTATCAAACTCATGCTTTCAACTGCAAATAAAAATCTGAAGGATTGATATTATGGAATACAAGATCATAAAAAAAGACGGACTCGCGAAACACGCGCATATGAAAACGGTACACGGAGAAATAGAGACGCCGGTTTTTATGAATGTGGGAACAGTCGCGGCAATTAAAGGCGCTGTTTCCACGGAAGATCTTGAAGGGATCGGAACGCAGGTGGAACTTTCAAATACATATCACCTTCATGTCCGTCCGGGCGACGAAATTGTAAAAAAACTCGGCGGAATCCGTAAATTTATGAACTGGAACAGACCGGTTTTGACGGATTCGGGCGGATTTCAGGTATTCTCGCTTGCTAAGCTCAGAAAGATCAAAGAAGAGGGAGTTTATTTTAATTCTCATATAGACGGAAGAAAGATCTTTATGGGTCCTGAAGAGAGCATGCAGATCCAGTCAAACCTTGCTTCGACGATCGCCATGGCGTTTGACGAGTGCGCTCCGGCAAAAGCCGAAAGAGCGTATGTAAAAGCTTCTGTTGAAAGAACAACGAGATGGCTCAAAAGATGTCAGGATAAAATGCGGGAACTCAATATGAGGGAAGATACGATCAATAAAGAGCAGCTTCTGTTTGGAATCAATCAGGGAGCCGTTTACGACGACATCAGAACAGATCATGCGAAGATCATCGCGGATATGGAACTGGACGGTTACGCCGTAGGAGGCCTTGCGGTAGGAGAGACTCATGAGGAAATGTATCATATACTCGAAGTAACTGTTCCGTATCTTCCTCAGGAAAAGCCTACGTATCTGATGGGCGTGGGAACTCCGGAAAATATCCTCGAAGCAGTGGACAGAGGCGTTGATTTCTTCGACTGCGTTTATCCGAGCAGAAACGGACGTCACGGACATGTCTATACAAATAAGGGCAAATTAAATCTGTTCAACGCCAAATATGAGTTGGACGAGCGGCCTATCGAAGAAGGATGTGACTGCCCGGCGTGCCGCAGATATTCGAGAGCTTATATAAGACATCTTCTCAAGGCAAAAGAAATGCTCGGAATGAGACTTTGCGTGCTTCACAACTTAAGTTTCTATAACCGTATGATGGGCGAGATAAGGGAAGCTATAGATCAGGGAAGATATAAAGAATATAAACGTGAAAAAATCGAGGGATTTAAAGAAAACTCTTGAAAATAAGAAGCTATTTGTGTAATATAAATAAAACCAGCACTCATATTTTGTAGTGCGTTAACAGAGTAAAGGAATTTTAATTAGGGATATCTAAGAGATATCCGGTTTAAGGAGGAATAATAATGGGAATTCTTGCTGGACAGACTAGCGGAGGCGGATTGTCGATGATCATTATTCTTGTAGTGCTCTTCGCAGTTATGTATTTTCTTATGATCCGTCCTCAGAACAAAGAGAGGAAAAGAATGCAGGCTTTGATCGCATCTATCGAACCGGGCGATGCGGTAGTTACTACAGCCGGATTTTACGGCGTTGTCATTGACATGACAGAAGAAGACGTTATTGTTGAGTTTGGAAACAACAGAAACTGTCGTATTCCAATGAAAAAAGAGGCAATTATTCAGGTAGAAAAAGCAAATGCAGCATCCTCAAACGCTGAAGATACAAAAGCAAAAAAGGATGAGAAGAAATAATTCCGCATTATAAAAAAGACCGTTTTACGCGCTGCAGCATGCTGTAGCGCGTATTCTGATTAATTTTCGAATAAATGATTTTTAATGATTTTGCGCGGACATGAGCAGAAAATAAAATCAGTATTGACGCGGCGCGCGCGTCGGAAAGAGGAGATTATGAAATATACAGTTGGATTGATCTACGGAGACGGAATAGGACCGGAGATCGTAAGAGAAGCAAAAAAAGTTCTTGACGCCGCTGCAGCTAAATACGGTTTTGAACTTGACTATGAAAGACTTCTTTTGGGAGGAGAGTCGATCGACGCCACAGGACTTCCCCTTACGGATGAGACGATCGAAAACGCAAAGAAATGCGACGCGGTGCTGATGGGCTCCATCGGAGGAGATGCAAAAGTATCGCCATGGTACAAACTCGAGCCGTCAAAAAGACCGGAGGCCGGACTTCTCAAAATCAGAAAAGAACTCAATCTTTTCGCGAATTTAAGACCGGCGTACCTTTACAGTGA
>CASDUB010000194.1 GCA_949283905.1 uncultured Lachnospiraceae bacterium
ATACAAGGCTCGAAAAGTCAAATAAAGTATACACTTCAGAAACAGTACAAAAATAAGAGAGGAGAACAGCGAAATGTCTTTTGTAAAAATAGGAGTCGCCGGTCCTGTAGGCTCCGGCAAGACAGCATTGATAGAAGCGCTTACGCGTAAAATGTCAAAAGATTACAGTATAGGGGTTATCACAAATGATATCTATACAAAAGAAGACGCCGAATTTTTGGCGAAAAACAGCGTAATGCCGACTGATAGGATAATAGGAGTGGAAACAGGCGGATGTCCGCATACGGCTATACGTGAAGACGCATCGATGAATCTCGAAGCGGTAGATGAGATGATGGAACGTTTTCCTGATATTGAACTGCTGTTTATTGAAAGCGGCGGAGATAATCTTTCAGCCACGTTTTCACCGGAACTTGTAGATGCGACCATCTTTGTAATAGATGTGTCGGAAGGCGATAAGATACCGCGAAAAGGAGGGCCGGGAATAACAAAGTCGGATCTGCTGGTCATTAATAAGATCGATCTGGCGCCTTATGTAGGGGCAAGTCTCGAGGTTATGGAGAGAGATTCGCGTAAAATGCGGGGCGATCGCCCGTTTATATTTACAAATATTCGAGGCGGAGAGCATGTCAACGACGTGATTGCGTGGATTAAGGAAAATGTGCTTTTAGAAGGAATGTAATATATGGAAATAAACCAGTTCGGTAGGACGTCAAAACTTGATTTGAAGGCGGTAAGAAAATACGGAAAAACAGTAATAGATGATATGCTTTTTACTGCGCCTTATAAAGTGATGCTTCCGTTTGAAAAGAAAAACGGAGGTTTAAGCGTCATGCTTATGTCGGCATCCGCCGGAATAATGGAGGGTGACAGGCAGGAGTTTACATTTAATATAAACGAAGGTGCAGATCTGGAATTCATTTCCCAGTCATATGATAAAGTACATCAGATGAACCAGGGCTGTGCAAAACGTGTTACTCATATTAAAGTAGAAAAAAACGGAACATTTTTCTATGCGCCTCAGCCTATGATACCGTTTAAGGATTCGGCATTTGAGAGCAGAATATATGCAGAGCTTGAAGATAATACTTCACATTTTTGGATGAGTGATATCTTTTCATGCGGACGATATGCCCGAGGAGAAATGTTTGAATATAGGCTTTATCACAATCTTGTAGAAATAAGGCGAAAAGGAAGGCTTATATACAGAGACAATACCCGATTTGAACCGGCGGTATTCGACATGCAGGGAATGGGAATATATGAAGGCTATACTCATTTATTGAATATATTTGTCACAAAGCCTTGTGAAAACGAAAGTTTCTTAAATGATGTAAGAAAATATCTGTCTGAAAATGAAGAGTTGTGCTCAGGAATTACAGAACTCTCAGAAGGCGATTTTGCAGTACGCGTACTTGGCATGAATGCTCAAAAGCTTGAGAAGGTGAATAGTCATATAAAGGAACTGTATGAAAATTACATGTATGATCAGATTAATCCGAAGGGGTAAATGACAAATCTGTAATAAACATTAAGGCAGCGGCACGGTATTCAAAGAATTACCGCATCGCTGCCTTTCGTGTTCTGTTTGTAAAGACGGCCGGGAGTCTGTTTATTCGGCTTCTTCCTCTTCGAAAAGGCTGTTGAATACTTCAACGGCTTCATTGTATTCATCGTCGTCTTCGATGTTGTCAAGAAGAGGATTTCCTTCTTCGTCTTCGGCAAAACGATAGATGTAAACATCCATTTCTTCAGCATCTTCGTCTTCTTCAGAATCAGGAAGAAGGGCGATATATTGCTGTTCGCCGATCTCGAAAATAGAAAGTACTACGCAGGATACTTCAGATCCGTCGTCAAGAGTAAGAAGCAGTTTTGGATCTTCTTCGTATTCGATTTCTTCATTGATGTTCATGATATCTTCACTCATTATTTCTGTCCTTTCAGGCATATATTTGGGAATTATACCCATAAAATTTTTCTTATTTTATCAAAACATGAGTATGATTGCAATCGCGGCAGGAAAAATATATACTTGAATAAAAATAATAGACGGAGCAGTCATGAATAAAATTAATATAGTTGATTTTAAAGAAAAAGGACTTGATGTTTATAAGGACTATAATGAAAATCAGTTAAAACACATATACGAGCCAAAGCTTGGCCTTTTTATTGCAGAGACGCCAAACGTAATATCAAGAGCAATCGACGCCGGATATGAACCGGAGTCATTTTTATTGGAAGATAAGTTCGACAATGAAAGAACAAGAAAAATATATGAAAAATTTCCCGATGTTCCTGTTTTCATAACAGACCATGACTCCTTAAAAGCATTTACGGGGTACAACATCACGATGGGCATCTTAAGCGCAATGAAACGCAGAAAGATGCCTGAGATAGGAGAACTGTGCAAAAATAAAAACAGGATCGCCGTGCTTGAAAATATATCTAATCCGACTAATGTAGGAGCGATAGTGCGGTCTGCTGCGGCTCTTGGGATGGAAGCGGTTATAATGACTTCCGACTGTGCTGATCCTCTTTACAGAAGGGCTGTCCGTGTAAGCGTGGGTACGATATTTCAGATCCCGTGGACGGTAGCATCTCCGGGAAATATGATGAAAGAGCTAAAAAAAGCGGGTTTTAAGACGGTTTCTCTCGCACTTGAAGAAGACTCGATAAGCATAGATGATCTACGTCTTAAAAAAGAAGAAAAACTTGCAGTTATACTCGGATCCGAAGGGTACGGACTAAAAAAAGAAACTATAGAACAAAGTGATTTTACCGTAATTATCCCTATGTCAAATAAAGTGGATTCCTTAAATGTGGCGGCGGCAAGCGCCGTGGCTTTCTGGGAGCTGAGCAAAAAAGATAACTGTAATGTTGACTTATAAAAATCAAGGTGTTAAATTTTTTATGTGGCATGCAATGCCGTTTTTTAGGCGGAATTAATGGTTGTTTTAAAAATCAAAGAAAGGAGAAATCATGGACAATTGTGACGGTAACGGGCGAAGTCGTACCCGTGAATATTTTATAAGGCTTTTGAAGAATACGGTTGTCATATGATATGAATCTCCTCTGACCACCGTGTTTTGAAAAGGTCGCAGGAGGCAGACGGTGGAGAAAGAAATATTAAAAGAACCAAATTATGTTGAAGAGCTGCTGGATATAATCCGCAGCGGACTTTCCGATGAGGAAAAAAGAGACAAGCTGTCCGACTATCATGAAAATGATATAGCGGACGCCCTTGAGCAGCTTACTCCGGAAGAAAGACAGGAAATATACAAGATCCTCGGACCGGATAAAGTTGCGGAGATATTTGCGTATATAGAAAACGTAGAAGTATACCTGAACGAGCTTCAGCTCGAGCACGCCGCGAACCTTGTATCAAGGATGGACTCGGACGACGCCGTCGACGTACTTGAGGAAGTTGACGACGAGACAAGAGATAAGCTCGTTGAGATGATGGACGATGAGTCCAGCCGTGATATTCAGCTTATTCAGTCCTATGACGAAGAAGAAGTCGGAAGTATAATGACTACGAACTTCATAGTCATTAACAACGACCTGACTATCAGACAGGCGATGCGCGCTCTTATTAAGCAGGCGGGCGAAAACGACAATATATCTACTATATACGTGCTTGACGAAAATGAAAAATTTTACGGAGCTATAGATCTTAAAGACCTTATCATAGCAAGAGATTATATGAATCTTGAGGAGCTTATAAGTACGTCTTATCCGTATGTTACAGACCACGAACTTATCAGCGAATGTATCGAGCGAATAAGGGATTATTCGGAGGACTCGATCCCTGTTTTAGACGATGAAGAACACATACTGGGCGTAATTACTGCGCAGGACCTCGTTGAAGTCGTTGATGATGAGATGGGTGATGATTACGCTAAGCTGGCAGGTCTTACCGAAGAGGAAGATCTGAACGAGCCCACTACGCAGAGTATGAAAAAAAGGCTGCCGTGGCTTGTTATACTTTTGTTTTTAGGACTTATTGTTTCGGTTGTAATAGGAAGATTTGAGGCTATAGTAGTAGCCGTTCCGATAATAATCTCATTCCAGTCGATAGTTCTCGGAATGTCGGGAAATGTAGGCACGCAGTCCCTGGCTGTTACTATTCGAGTACTGATGGATGAAAATCTGGAGTCGGGACAGAAAGTCCGTATGGTATTTAAGGAAATGAAGATAGGCTTCTGTGACGGACTGATATTAGGTGCTATCGCGTTTGTTGTCGTCGGAGTATATATAATCGCATCTAACGGCTATCCTATTCAGAACGCTTTTCTGATTTCGTTATGCGTAGGAGGAGCTCTCGTAGCGGCGATGACGATCTCGAGCCTTATGGGAACGCTGATACCTATGTTCCTTCATAAAGTAAAAATAGACCCTGCCGTAGCTTCGGGACCGCTTATTTCAACTATGAGCGATCTTGTAGGAGTTGTGGCGTATTACGGTTTGGCGTGGTTCCTTCTTATAAATGTACTGCATTTGTAAGAAGACGAAACAGAAGTTTAAACTTTTATTTTAATAAAGTAAAAAAATGATGTGTTTTGTGTTATAATTTATCAGATTTGGGTTTGATTTATGAACAGCAAAGCATTACAAAGGAGATTTATATATGAGCGAATGTACACATGACTGCGGAAACTGCAGTGAAAATTGCGAAAGCAGAGATCCGAAAAGCTTTCTTGAAGAGCTTAATCAGTATTCAAAGGTTAACAAAGTAATAGGAGTTGTCAGCGGAAAAGGCGGAGTAGGAAAATCGCTTGTTACCGCTCTTATGGCGGCTGCGATGAACAGAACGGGAAAAAGAACCGCAATTCTTGACGCCGATGTAACAGGCCCTTCTATTCCGAAACTGTTCGGTATCAAAGATAAAGCTCAGGGAAGCGAGCTTGGTATCCTTCCGGGCGAAACGGAAAAAGGAACAAAGATAATTTCCGTAAACATGCTCCTTGAAAATGACGACGATCCTGTCGTATGGCGAGGACCTGTTATAGCCGGAGTCGTAAAACAGTTCTGGACAGACGTTTTGTGGGACGACATAGACTACATGTTTGTAGATATGCCTCCGGGAACAGGAGATGTACCGCTTACAGTATTTCAGTCGCTTCCTGTGGACGGCATCATCGTAGTAGCTTCGCCGCAGGAACTTGTAGAGATGATAGTCGGAAAGGCAGTTAAAATGGCTGAAATGATGAACATTCCGGTACTCGGAATAGTTGAAAACATGGCTTATTTCGAATGTCCCGACTGCGGTAAAAAGCATTATATATTCGGCGAGAGCCATATCGATGAGCTTGCGTCAAAATTCGGCATTGATACAGTATCGAAGATACCTATCGAACCGGCGCTTGCGGCAGCCTGCGACGCAGGAAAGATAGAAGATTATAAAAACGAATATCTTGCGGAGATCATTGAAAAAATAAATAAACTGTAATGCAAAAGCAAAAGCTCGAAGCAATACGTGACATAAAGATCAAGAATATTATACGGGGAGACAATATTATGAAAAAGAATATCGATTGGGAAAACATCGGCTTCGGATATTACAAGACAGATTACCGCTATGTTGCTGACTATAAGAACGGAAGCTGGAGCGAAGGAAAGCTTACCACAGATGAAAACATCGTGATTTCAGAGTGCGCCGGAGTTCTTCAGTACGCTCAGACATGTTTTGAGGGACTTAAGGCTTATACTACACAGGACGGAAGCATAGTAACTTTCAGACCTGACTTGAACGCTCAGCGTCTTATCGATTCATGCGAAAGACTTTGCATTCCGCCTATAACTGAAGAGATGTTTCTTGAAGCAGTGGACAGCGTTGTAAAATCAAACGCCGACTATGTTCCGCCCTACGGTTCGGGAGCAACGCTTTATATTCGTCCTTACATATACGGAAGCAGTCCTGTTCTCGGCGTGCATCCTGCCGAGGAATTTCAGTTCCGTATGTTCTGCTCTCCTGTAGGACCGTATTTTAAAGGCGGTGCAAAACCTATCGTCATCAGAGTGACGGATTACGATCGTGCCGCGCCTCACGGAACAGGACATATCAAAGCAGGACTTAACTATGCTATGAGTTTATACGCTATTCAGGAGGCGCATGATCTCGGATACAGCGAAAACATGTATCTTGATGCCGCAACGCGTACAAAAGTAGAGGAGACAGGCGGCGCAAACTTTATATTTGTAACAAAGGACGGAAAAGTCGTTACGCCTAAATCGGGCAGCATCCTTCCTTCTATCACAAGAAGATCTCTTGTCTATGTTGCGAAAAACTATCTCGGTCTTGAAGTTGAGGAAAGAGAAGTTCTTCTCGAAGAGGTTAAAGATTTTGCGGAATGCGGTCTTTGCGGTACGGCAGCGGTTATATCGCCTGTAGGAAAAATAGACGACCACGGAAAAGAGATCTGCTTACCGTCGGGAATGGAAGAAATGGGACCGATCACAAAGAAACTTTACGATACGCTTACGGGAATCCAGATGGGCAGGATAGAAGCTCCTGAAGGATGGATAAGAAAAATTGTATAATGAATAATGATCAGAACAGCCTGCCGCTTGCCAAAGCCCTCGATGGGTTTCTGGCAGGTGAGCCGGCGTATTTTTGTATTCCGGGACATAGATTTAACAGGGGCGTATCCGGGGAACTGACCGAACGATTCGGAGAGTCGGTCTTTAAATATGATCTTACGGAAGCAAACGGACTCGATGACCTTCATCATGCCGAAGGAGCGATAAAAGAAGCTCAGGAACTTGCCGCCGATCTTTACAAAGCTAAGCATTCAAGATTTCTTGTAAACGGCACCACATGCGGAAACGAAGCTCTTATAATCGCGTCGGCCTCAGAAGGAGACGAGATAATAGTTGCGCGAAATTCTCATAAATCAGTTATAGGAGGGATCATACTTTCAGGTGCAAAACCTGTATGGGTGATGCCTGAATTTGACGAGGAATGGGGATTTTATACTGTTCCGGATAAAAGAGAGATCGAAACGGCGTTAAAGAATCATCCTGACGCCAAAGCCGTGTTTGTCGTAAGTCCGACATATTACGGAAATGCGGGTAATATAAAAGAACTTGCAGAAGTATGCCATGACAATGGCGTACCTCTTTTTGTTGACGAAGCGCACGGTTCGCATCTTTATTTTTCAGAAGATTTTCCCAAAGGCGCACTTCAAAACGGAGCTGACGCTGCAGTTATGAGCGCGCATAAGACGACAGGAGCCATGACTCAGAGCTCGATGCTTCATGTGAGCAGCGAGAGGGTGAGTATCGAAAGCATTGATAAAGCTTTAAAGCTTGTGATGAGTTCATCGCCTTCTTATATCCTTATGACTTCCCTTGACGCATCACGTCATCAGATGGCAAAGGACGGCGCTTCGATAATGAAAAAGACATTTGAACTTTCAATGAAACTCAGAAATGCTGTCGAAGAAATCAGCGACATGAATGTCTATAACGGGGCCAACGCGGAAGAGATCTTAAAAAATAACTGCGACCCATCAAGAGTCGTATTTTCGGCCGCCGGACTTGGGATCACGGGATATGAACTATCGGATATGCTGTTTGAAAAATACGGCTGCGCTCTTGAAATGGCGGACGCGAAAAACGTTGTGGCAGTCGTTACCGCGGGAAATACCGATGATGACATAAAGAGACTGTCGGATGCTCTTTATGACATTTCAAAAAAACATAAGCGCATAAATAAAAAAGCGGCTGCACCGCCTGGGATTAACATACCTGAAATGGCATATACTCCGCGAACAGCATATTTTTTACAGAGCAAAAAAATCCCGCTGGAAGAGTCAAAGGGCCGTATATGCGCCCAGACGATATCGCCTTATCCGCCGGGGATACCCGTTATTGTGCCGGGCGAAATTATTAATGAAGAAATATTTGATTTTCTTCAATATTGTAAAAAAGAAAATATCAATATCCATACTGACGGCAGTATGAGCATTGATGAAATAGAAGTTGTTATAGAAAAGTAATCATTGTGGGAGGAAAATATGAACAGCCTTATAGATGTTATTTCGGCAGAAGTATCTGCCGCGTTTGAAAAAGCAGGCTATTCTGCAAAATACGGAAAGGTTACAGAGTCAAACAGACCCGATCTTTGCGAATTCCAGTGCAACGGAGCTATGGCTGCAAAAAAAGAATATGACAAGATTCCGAGAGATATGGCATCAGATGTAGCCGGAGCGCTGTCTGATTCAAAGATCATAGAAAACGCCGAAGTGGCGGGACCGGGATTTTTAAATATAAAGATAAATAATGATTTTCTGGCGGATTATCTTCAGAATATGAACGAAGACGATCATCTCGGAATAGAAAAAGTTAAAGAACCGAAAACGGTCATCATAGATTACGGCGGACCGAACGTAGCAAAACCGCTTCATGTAGGACATCTTCGCTCGGCGATTATCGGAGAATCCATAAAAAGACTTGGAAGATTTATGGGCGACAAGGTGATCGGAGATGTGCATCTCGGAGACTGGGGCCTTCAGATGGGACTTATTATTTCAGAAATTCAGGAACGCCAGCCGGATCTTCCTTATTTTGATCCCGATTTTGAAGGAGAATACCCGAAAGAAGCTCCATTTACGATCAGCGAACTTGAGGAGATTTATCCTACTGCCAGTGGAAAATCAAAAGTTGATGAAGAATTCAAAAACAAGGCTCTTCAGGCAACCCATGAGCTTCAGATGGGAAGAAGAGGTTATATCGCCCTCTGGAACCATATAATGAATGTTTCCGTAAATGACCTTAAGGCAAATTACAAAAAGCTCAACGTGGAATTCGACCTTTGGAAAAAGGAATCGGACGCGCAGCCTTATATCCCTGATATGGTGCAGATGATGAAGGATAAGGGATACGCTTATGAAGATAACGGAGCGCTTATCGTCGATGTTAAAGAAGAAACAGATAAAATAGAAGTGCCGCCGTGTATTATTCTCAAATCAGACGGAGCTTCCCTTTACACTACAACTGATCTTGCCACTATCGTGGAAAGAGAAAAACTCTTTAAACCCGACAAGCTTCTCTATGTGGTAGACAAGAGACAGGAGATGCATTTTATCCAGGTATTCCGCTGTGCGAAAAAGACAGGACTTGTGCCTGAAAATGTAGAGATGCAGCACCTGGGATTCGGAACGATGAACGGAAAAGACGGAAAACCGTTTAAAACACGTGACGGCGGCGTTATGCGTCTTGAGAATCTGATCGCTGAGATCAACGAGCAGATGTACAACAAGATCGTTGAAAATAAAGCCGGAGCTGATTTTGACAAGTCCGAAATCGAAGAGACTTCAAAAATAGTAGGACTTGCGGCTATTAAATACGGCGACCTGTCAAATCAGGCTACGAAAGATTATATCTTTGACCCTGACAGATTTACATCTTTCGAAGGAAACACGGGACCGTATATCCTTTATACTATCGTTCGTATCAAATCGATACTTGAAAGATTTAAAGCGGCGGGAGGAAATGTTGAAGCATGCAGGATCAAAGCTCCCGTATCGGAAAGCGAAAAATCCCTTATGCTTCGAACAGCGGCATTCAATACAGCAATCACAAACGCATACGAAGAGACGGCGCCCCACAAGATCTGCGCTTACATATATGCTCTTTCAAATGAGCTTAATCACTTCTACCATGAGACAAAGATTTTAAGCGAAGAAGACGAGTCAAAGAAAAACAGCTGGATAGCGCTGTTAAAGCTGGTTCTCAAAGTCCTCGAACAGAACATAGACATTCTGGGCTTTGAAGCGCCGGAGCGGATGTGATAAACCAAGGGATTCAAGGCGTGAACAGCCGACTTTATGCTTGCATAAAAAGGAGGATGTTCATGGCTTTGAAGACCGCAAAAACATGAGGATAAAGCGCGTCAGCGTGGAATCCGAATGTTTTTAGAAGCGTGGGAGTGCAAAGCACGGAGCGATTCGTGGTTTATCAAGATAAAAGATAGAGATATTGTAAGAAGCGTGACAGCAGAAAGGAGACGCCGGTGAACGAACCTTCGACAGGAAGAAAACTCTGGGAGATAATAAATCCCCTTGTTTTTATCATCGCGGCGATGTTTATTGTTACCGCCTGCATAACTACGGGAATAATGATATATTCAAGATCTGTCGGCGAAAGTGAAGTCGTAATGTATTCAAGAGTTTTGACTTCAACTATCTGGTGCGATCTTGCGATGTATCTTGTTGTCATATTAGGAAGACAGAAAAACATAATTTACGACAAGTTCAAATACGAACACAAGTCAAGCAGATGGCCGTTCTGGAAACTGGCTCTTGCAGCTTCAGCCGGATTTTTGTTTTCTGTATTGATCGATAAACTGATCGATTTGACGAAGATAACGGATATCTTTACCGGGTATGAGACTTCCGCATATCTGACTTTGGCGGGACAGCCTGTCATACTTCTTATAATCACAGTCGGAATCATCGGACCTATCGCGGAAGAATTCATATTCAGATGGATGATCTTCGGACGCATAAGATATTATTACGGCAGCAAATGGGGTATATTGTTTTCGGGACTGATGTTCGGAATTTATCACGGAAATATGACGCAGTTTATATTCTGCACAATCATAGGATTTGCATTCGCCTGGCTTTATGACAAAAGCGGAAACATCTGGGTGCCGATCGTATCTCATATGGCGGTAAATATGTTTGGGTTGATTTCGTTTTTCTAAGTCTGAACGCGAACAGATAATTTATATCAAGAAAGAGAGAAAATATGCGTAAATTAGCATTATCGGAAGAAATACTGATGCAGGTGGAAAAGCCTGAGAGATATATCGGAGGCGAGTGGAACGCAGTCATGAAGGATAAAAAGGACGTGGACCTGCGTTTCGCGTTCTGTTTCCCCGACGTCTATGAAGTCGGAATGTCGCATCTCGGAATCCAGATCTTATACGACATGTTCAACAAGATGGACGGCGTATGGTGCGAAAGAGTATATTCGCCCTGGGTCGATCTTGACAGGATCATGCGTGAAAAGAATATACCTCTTTTCACCCTTGAATCCCAGGATCCGGTAAAAGAGTTTGATTTTTTAGGGGTTACTCTTCAGTACGAAATGTGTTATACAAATGTGCTGCAGGTGCTGGAATTAAGTCATATCCCGCTTCATTCGGAAGACAGAACAGAGGATGATCCAATAGTAATAGGCGGCGGCCCATGCTCGTATAATCCGGAACCGATTTATAGATTTTTCGATATTTTTTATATCGGCGAAGGAGAAGTATGCTATCAGCAGCTTTTTGATGTATACAGAGAATGCAAAAAAGCCGGAAAAAGCAGAAGAGAGTTCTTAAAAGAAGCGGCTAAGATACCCGGACTTTATGTTCCGATGTTTTATGAGCCGTCTTATAATGATGACGGAACTTTGGCTGATTTTAAACCTATCGAGAAAGGCGTGCCTGAAAAGATAGAGCGACAGATCGTTCTTGACTTTGAACATGCGCCTTATCCCACGAAACCGGTGGTGCCGTATATCCAGGCTGTTCAGGACAGGGTAGTTCTCGAGATTCAGCGCGGATGCATCAGGGGATGCCGTTTCTGCCAGGCAGGAATGGTATACAGACCCCTTCGCGAAAAGCCTGTCGAGCATGTAAAAAGTCTCGCCCAGGGACTTATAAGCTGCACCGGATATGACGAGATATCCCTGAGTTCCCTGAGCTCCAGCGACTACGAGGAACTGCCCAAGCTGCTGGATTATCTTATGCAGATATGCCCTGATCAGGGAGTTAATATATCCCTTCCGTCTCTTCGTATAGACTCCTTTTCTCTTGATGTAATGTCAAAGGTACAGGATATAAAGAAGAGCAGTCTCACGTTCGCTCCGGAGGCCGGAAGCCAGAGAATGAGAGATGTGATAAACAAAGGACTTACTGAGGAAGATATATTAAACGGCGCGATAGAAGCTTTTAAAGGCGGATGGAATAAGGTAAAACTCTATTTTATGCTTGGTCTTCCCTTTGAAACAGAAGAAGATGCAAAAGAAATAGCTTATCTCTGTGAAAAGGTAGCTATGGCGTACTACGACAATGTTCCGAAAGAAAAGCGAAACGGAAAAGTATCCGTGACGGCAAGCTCGTCGTTTTTCGTTCCTAAACCATTTACGCCGTTCCAGTGGGCGTCGATGGCTAAAGAAGAAGAGTTCAGAGAAAAAGCCCACACCGTAAAAGATACGATCCGACAGCAGCTCAATCAAAAGAGCATCCATTATAAATATCATGATCCGGATGAGTCTGTTCTTGAAGGTGTTTTCGCCAGAGGCGACAGAAAAGTTGCCGATTTGATCGAACTCGTTTACAGAAAAGGTGCGATCTACGACGCGTGGTCTGAGCAGTTTGACCATCAGAAGTGGCTGGATTCGTTCGAAGAACTCGGTATGGATCCGTATTTTTATACGAACCGCGAAAGAAGCACTGATGAGTTTCTTCCATGGGATTTTATAGATATCGGCGTCACAAAGGAATTTATGATAAGAGAATGGGAGCGCGCGAAAAAAGGCATAGTTACTCCGAACTGCAGGCAGCAGTGTTCGGGATGCGGAGCAAGAAAATTCGGAGGCGGAATTTGTTATGAGAGTAAGAATTAAATTTACAAAGACAGGTTCTATGAAATATATCGGGCATCTCGATACAATGCGCTTTTTTCAAAAAGCCCTCAGAAGGGCGGGACTTGATGTGGCGTATTCCGAGGGATTCAGCCCGCATATCATCATGTCCTTTGCACAGCCTCTGGGAGTCGGAGTTACAAGCGAAGGCGAGTACTTTGATCTCGATATGAAATCGCTGATGACTTCAGAACAGATGATACAGCTTTTGAACGCTCAGATGCCGGAAGACATTTCTGTGTTAAGCGTTGTAAAGATACCTGAAGACAAGGCAAATAAATGCATGACTTTGGTAGCGGCTGCCGATTACATTATCAGATTCAAAGATGGCGAAGAATTATTCGACAGTTTAAAAGATAAACTGGAAGAGTTCTTCAATAAAAAAGAGATCGTCGTTTTGAAAAAGACGAAGAAAAACGAAAAGATGACTGATATAAAGCCGCTTGTATACAGCCGGAAGATCGGTGATAAGGACATTTTTCTCAAGCTTTCATCGGGAAGTGTTGACAATCTCAAACCACAGCTTCTTTTAAACGCTTTTTTCGAGGAACAGGGCATAAAGCCCGATACGATTAAACTTGCAATACACCGCAAAGAGCTGTATGCGCGGAAAAATAATAAATTTATTCCGTTGTGCAGACTCGGAGAGGAGATAAAATAATATTGAATCAGAAACTTGTCATAGCGCATATGCCTGTAAATGGCAGAGACAGGATAGTTACGGCGCTGTTTGAAAACAATAAAGCCGCGGAGTTCTATATTTCTGACCCTGATGAAGAGTCGCTCATCAACAATATTTATGTGGGACATGTTTCAAAAGTTATAAAAGAGGCGGGAGGAGCTTTCGTAAGATTTGCGGATAAAACGGAAGGATTTCTTCCTCTGGGCAGAAGCAAAAATGCGATATATAAAAATAAAAAGAATACAGACGAAATCAAGGCTGAAGACGAACTTCTTGTTCTTGTTGAAACCGATGCGCTAAAGACAAAGCTGCACGGACTTACGGCGGAAATAAAGCTGACAGGAAAATATCTTGTGATAACCACGGGATTTACGGGATTTAATTATTCTAAAAAACTTTCAAAAGAAGAGAAAGAGCGTCTTTCGGAGGAACTGTCAAAATTTGAAACAGAGTACGGTTTTATAGTACGGACGCAGTCAAGAGATGCCGACATAAAAGATGTAATCAGAGAGGCCCAAAAATTATCTGAAAGACTTTCTGATATTGTGCGGTACGGAGTGTCGAGACCGGCGGGAACGTGTCTTTACAGTTCTGATGAGATATGGGGAGAAAAGCTTAAACAGATCAAAAGCGATTGTCTTGAAGCAATCGTAACGGACGACATTAACGTTTACGATATGCTTATGAAGAGCGATACAATACCTGATGGCGACAGAGAAAAGATAAAATTTTATGACGATCAGATGGTAAGCCTTTACAGACTTAATAACATGGAGGCCATTCTTGACAGCGCAACTCAGAAAAAAGTATGGCTTAAGTCAGGAGGTTCACTTATCATAGAACAGACGGAAGCCTTTGTGTGTATAGATGTAAATACGTCAAAAAATATAAAAAAGAACAGAGCCGACGAATTGTTTTTGGAAATAAACATCGAAGCGGCATGTGAAGTATTAAGGCAGATACGTTTAAGACAGCTTTCGGGAACAATTCTCATCGACTTTATAAATATGAATGAAAAGTCTTCTTATGAGGAACTGTTAGAGACAGTAAGAGAAATTGTGAAAAGAGATCCTTCCGAGGTAAATGTGATAGATATCACAAAACTCGGTATAATGGAGATGACAAGGAAAAAGAGAGGAAAGTCTCTTAAGGAACAGCTTGCGTAAGCGATAAAAAGACGAATAAAAAATTGAAATAGAAAGAAGATGCATAATTATGAGTAATATTACTGAAAAAGCAGTGGAACTTAAGGCTAAAGGATTTAACTGCGCGCAGGCAGTCGCGATAGCGTTTGCCAAAACCGCCGGATACAGCGAAGATGAGATCGCCGTAATCTCAGCCGGATTCGGCTCAGGCGGCGGTGATATGCATGGCACATGCGGAGCGGTTGCGGCTACACAGATGCTTATGGGGATGATCCTGAAAAATAAGTACAGCGATGTCAACGAATTAAAGAGAAAAGTGATGTCCGCGAACAGAGAGATTGCCAAAAAATTCAGGGACAAAAATAAATCAACCATATGTAAAGAACTCAAGGGACTCGATACCGGAGTGATTTTAAGAGACTGCAGCGGATGCGTTGAGGACGCTGCGACATTTCTTGAAGAATATTTAAAAGAAAACAAAATAATCGATTGACTTTTAAGCTGACAGATGCTAAACTACAGTTCGTATGCCGCACAAAGAGGTAGAAGTATGCCCGTTTCAGGACGGACATCACCATATTTTGGCGAGTAAAGTTAGAGGAGGCGCACTATGTACGCAATTATCGCAACAGGTGGAAAACAGTATAAAGTTTCAGAAGGCGATGTTATCAGAGTTGAGAAACTCGAGGCAGCAGCAGGCGAAACAGTTACATTTCCGGTACTTGCAGTAAGAAACGATGCAGCTTTAGTTACAGGCGAAGATGCAGCGAAAGCTACAGTTTCAGCTACAGTTGTTGAGACAGCTAAAGCTAAAAAAGTTATCGTTTACAAGTATAAGAGAAAAACCGGATACCACAAGAAAAACGGTCACAGACAGCAGTACACTGAAGTTAAGATTGAATCAATTCAGGCTTAAGCTAAGATGACAGAAGTTACTTTTTATCAATTGGAATCAGGAGAATATTCGGGCTTCAGAATCGAGGGGCATGCGGATTATGCCGACGAAGGCGAAGATATCGTATGCGCGGCTATTTCAGCGCTGGCGATCAATACTATCAATTCCATAAACGAATTGACAGACGATCAGATAGACGTTGATATAGATGAAGAGGAGGCATATATAGATGCTTCGTTCTTGGAAAAACCCGGTAAAGAAGCGCAGTTACTTCTGAAATCTTTGCTTCTCGGTCTTACAAACATAGAAGCCGATGAAGCCACAAATGAATTTATTGATGTGATTATTGAGGAGGTGTAGGACATGATCAGAATGAACCTTCAGTTCTTCGCTCATAAAAAAGGTGTTGGTTCTACAAAGAACGGCCGTGACTCAGAGTCTAAGAGATTAGGTGCTAAAAGAGCAGACGGACAGTTTGTAAAAGCAGGAAACATCCTTTACAGACAGCGTGGAACAAGAATCCACCCAGGTGTTAACGTTGGGCTCGGAAGAGACGATACATTATTTGCAACAGCAGATGGTGTTGTTCGTTTCATGAGAAAAGGAAGAGACAAAAAGATCGTTTGTGTTATTCCTGTAGAAGAATAAGATACAAGAGGGGCTGTTGCATAAATTGTAATAGCCCTTTATTTATATTTTGAGTCAAGGGACAAATGGACACAAATCGGCTGACTCATAGAAAGTTACATTTGTACCTCAACTCATATTTTTGGGAGGTAACATGTTCGCGGACAGAGCAAAGATTATTATAAAATCCGGCAACGGCGGCAACGGTCACGTGAGTTTCAGACGAGAAAAATATGTTCCTGACGGCGGACCTGACGGCGGTGACGGAGGAAAAGGCGGAGACGTTATAATCGAAGTGGACGAAGGGTTAAATACTCTGCTGAACTTTAGACATAAAAGAAAATTTGCCGCGCAGAACGGAGAAGAGGGCGGCAAAAAAAGATGTCACGGCAAGAACGGAGAAAACATAGTGCTTAAAGTTCCGAGAGGAACTGTTATAAAAGATGCTGAAAGCGGCAAGGTTATCCTCGATATGTCAGGAGATCACACGAAAGAGGTTATCCTTAAAGGCGGACGAGGCGGAAAAGGCAACATGAATTTCGCGACGCCTACAATGCAGGCTCCGAAATACGCTCAGCCGGGACAGCCGGGACAGGAACTTGAAGTGCTTCTTGAGCTTAAAGTAATAGCCGACGTTGGCCTTGTGGGATTCCCGAATGTCGGAAAATCAACGCTTCTTTCAAGAGTTTCAAACGCCCAGCCGAAGATAGCAAATTATCACTTTACAACGCTTCAGCCAAATTTAGGCGTTGTAGATATCGAAGGGTGCAACGGATTTGTTATAGCCGATATACCCGGACTTATAGAAGGAGCATCCGAGGGCGCGGGACTCGGTCATCAGTTCTTAAGGCACATTGAAAGAACAAGAGTGATGATACATCTTGTGGATGCAGCCTCAACAGAAGGAAGAGATCCGATCGATGACATTTACAAGATAAATAAAGAACTTGAAAAATATCAGGCGGACCTTACTATACGGCCACAGGTGATTGCTGCAAACAAAATAGACGCTATCTATGTGGAAGAAGGTCAGGAAGATCCTGTGGAACGCATTAAGAAAGAATTTGAACCAAAGGGAATAAAAGTATTTCCTATTTCGGCAGCAACAGGAAAAGGACTTAAAGAGCTTCTTTATTATGTACAGTCCGAACTCGACAAACTTCCGAAGGAACCTACCGTATTTGAACAGGAATTCTTTCCTGAAGATGTGCTCATGCGCACAAATCTTCCTTATACTGTTGAATATGATCAGAAAGAAAAAGTATATCTGGTAGAAGGTCCTAAGGTAGACAGAATGCTCGGATATACAAATCTTGATTCTGAAAAGGGATTTGCTTTCTTCCAGCGTTTCCTTAAAGAAACAGGAATCCTTGACGATCTTGAGGCGGCAGGAGTTAAGGAAGGCGATACCGTAAGCGTTTCGGGAATTCTATTTGAATATCACAAATAAAAGGGGTATATATGATAAATATAACAAGTAAGCAGCGCGCGTATTTAAAAGGGCTTGCAATGAATATCGATCCTGTTGTGCAGATAGGTAAATCAAGTCTGACTACAGAGATCATTGAAGCCATATACGAAGCTTTTAATACAAGAGAACTTATTAAGATCAACGTTCTTCAGAACTGCGACGACGACATACGGGAGATGGCGCGTATCATAGGCGAAAGAACAAATTCAATAGTAGTTCAGACTATCGGAAGAAAGATTGTGCTTTACAAAGAGGGAAAAGACGACAAAAAGAAAATAGAACTTCCGAAAGCAAAAAAGAAAGCAGAGTAACTTTTTTAATTTTGGAGAAAGAAAATGGAATTAAAAGACTGGTTTGAACTGGAAGAAAAAATAAAGGCCGTTCAGGATCAGGAGAGGTTTCATCATACTGTCGGCGTGATGAATACTGCCTGCGCTCTGGCAATGAACTATGGTATGGACGTACAGCGCGCGCGTATGGCGGGGCTTCTTCATGACTGCGCTAAAAGCATAGTTCCAAACAGCGAAAAGGCCGCGCTTTGCGACAAATACGGCGTAAAATATACGAAATTTGAAGCGGAGAATCCTCATCTGCTTCACGGAAAACTGGGGGCGTATCTTGCAAAAAATCAGTATGGAGTTGACGATGATGAAATATGCAGCGCCATCAGTTTCCATACGACAGGAAAACCTGCTATGACAAGACTTGAACAGATCATTTTTATTGCC
>CASDUB010000195.1 GCA_949283905.1 uncultured Lachnospiraceae bacterium
AATTCCTATAAGACCTATGTTATCTTCTGTGATTCCGCCATATACGCTCCTACTGTCAATCTCTTCAATCTCAAGTTCAAACTTAAGGTTTTCTTCAGAAGAAGCTCTGTAAACTTCAAGCTCCACCGTACTGTCTTTTGAACTTTGGATAAACTCCACCGCTTCACTGCTGGTCATGCCTTCGGCTGAAGTTCCGTTGATGCTGACGATCTCATCGTCCGCCATAACTCCGGCGCGATATGCCGGGCCTTCTTCGGCAACACTCACGACGACAAGAGCCTCATCCTCGACTCTGTTCGCTATCGTTATTCCTATTCCCGAATAATGTCCCTGCTGATTTTTCAGCACATTTTCGTAGTCTTCTTTCGTATAATAAGCGGCGTAAGGATCGTCAAGAGCCGCTATCATCCCGACAAACATATAGTCGGCTATCCTCTGCTCGTCTACCTCGCCGGCATAATTGTCTCTTATAATGCCTATAGCCGAATTGATCTTTCGAAGCATCAGCAGATCATCAGCTTTTTTTACTTCCGGGCTCCACGGAAGATGTGTATAAAATATAAACCACACGATAGAAATAACTATTCCTATGATGATGCCCTTAAATGTCTTTTTCATTCTGTCTTTCCGTCGTTAATAAGAAATTTTATAATGTTGTCATAATTTTCGGGAATATGCGGATAAACGCAGTTTTTGCAGACTTTTATCTTCTTCCCGTTCTTTTCCTTAAATTCAGGAGTTCCGAGACATTTTTCGTATCTGTACATCGCGCAGTAGCAGAACATACAGTTCATCGTTTCTATTCCTTCATGGCACGGATAATATTCACATTCTTTATTTTCAAAAAATCTGTATGAATTCTTCATAATGCATCACTCCTGTTTTCATACTGCAGTATAACGCGATTTTTTTCTCTTTTCCATAACTTTAATAAAATTGATCACAAAGTCGGGATTTGACGGATAGTATAAATGAGGAAAGCCCCAAAAATGATCGTCTCCCTCATGGATACAGTTCCAATGCCTGTCAGAAGCAGGCTTTTTAGCGACGCAGCTGTCGCCGTTGTCCGATGAATCATAATAGTGAAATTCATGAGCCCTTATGCAGCTTTCTTTTTTCAAAAAAACAGGCTCCTTTTCCGTGATATTTATATATCCGAATCTTACAAGTTTTCCTCTGTTTTCAACGTCGGCTTTTATGACTCCGGCCATTTCATATTTTGCGCCGTCGGATGCGAGAATATTTTCATGAAGATACATAAAGCCGCCGCATTCAGTAAGGGAAGGCAATCCGTCTTCTATCGCCTTTTTTACGGAATCTCGCATCGATATATTATCCCTTAACCCCTTTAAGTACAGCTCGGGATACCCGCCTCCCAACAAAAGGCCGTCGGCGTCACCGGGGATTCTTTCATCATGCAGCGGCGAAAAATATCTGATTTTTACTCCCATTTCTTCAAACATCCTGATATTCGCGTCATAATAAAAGCAGAACGCCTCGTCTCTTGCGACAGCAAGGGTAAGATTCGATTCCGGGCACACCACATTTTTTTTCTCTTCAAAATCCTCCTTCAGTTCTTCCGCTGCCTTTGCGATCCTTATTATATGCGAAAGATCGCATGTCTCTTCAAACTGACGCGCCGCTTTTTCAAGACGTTCCTCCATCTGCGCCGTTTCGTTCGGAAGCTTAAGTCCCAGGTGTCTGCTCTCAATGACAAGATCCTCTCTCTTCGGATAGTATCCGAGCACCGGAACGGACAGCTCTTTTTCAAGAACAGGCTTTATCATACCGTAAAATGAAGGCGTTATCCTGTTTAATATGATACCCTTTATCAGTTTCTCTCTGTCAAAATCGAGAAATCCCTTTATGAGGGGAAGCATCGATCTGCTCATTCCATGGGTGTCTATAATAAGGATTATCGGCGTTTTTGTAAGACAGGCGATCTCATAGGCGCTTCCCTTTTCGTTTTCAACGCTCTGTCCGTCGAAAAGTCCCATAACGCCCTCTATCACCGCTATGTCATGATTCTTTGCCGTCTTTACAAAAAATCCTTCGGTTTTGTCTTCTCCGAGAAAAAAAGAATCTATATTTTCGCATTCCAGTTTCTGTACATTTCTGTGAAACATCGGATCTATATAATCAGGCCCGCATTTGTAAGCCATGACATTTTTACGCATATTTTTTAATGCGCCCAAAAGAGCGCATGTAAGGAGTGTTTTGCCGCTTCCGCTTTTCGGCGCGGCTACGAGTACTCTGGGAATCTTCATATCAATCCTCTTTGTCTGTGTTTTTCTCAAAGGAACATATCCATATCGGATTTTCCGCCTGAAGCATCCTGTAACTTCCGACAGGTTTTGTTCTTGTCACCGCCACCTGAACCAGTTCATAGTCGGTCACGTCAAATTCTTTTTCTATACTTATAAGTTCCTCAAAGGTTTCGAGACTTACTGCGTTGGCGCATATCCTGACATTGCCTGTCTTTTCAAAGATCTTCTTCAGGATATCCTTCATATTTCCGCCCGTTCCGCCGATAAATACGTGAGTCGGCGCTTCAAGGTCGTCAATGCCGTCAGGCGCGAAGCTTTCAATCACATGAATATTTGAAAGCCCGTTCTTTTTCGCATTTTCCTTTATGAGTTCAAGCGCCTCCTGTTTTCTTTCCAAAGCGTAAACCTTTATATCAGGAGAAAGGCGTGCGATTTCAACAGCTACAGAACCCGTTCCGCTGCCTATGTCATATACTACCGAATCTCTTCTGAGTCTGAGTTTGGAAATACTTATTTCCCTCACCTCTTCTTTTGTCATCGGGACTTTTCCTCTGATAAATTCCGAATCATTGAGTCCGTGAGAGGCAAACGGACTTTTGGCATCTTCGTTTATCACAAACAGCGAATAAAGGCCTTCTTTCTTTATCTTAACGCACTCCCCGGGTGTCAGGATCGATATTTCCTGCTCAGGATAAGACATCTGATATCCCGCTATGATCTTCACATGCTCAAGGCCGCATTCGATAAGCTCTCTTCCTATGTTGTTCAGATCTTCCGCTCCCGATAAGAGCATAAAAGTTTTTTTATTCGTACGAACATTATAAAGAAATTTTCCCGCCCAGTTTTCAAATGCGCCTTTTCCGTGTACGCTGAAGATCTTTGCGTCATCCCAGCTTATGCCCGTAAGCGCGGAAAGATATGAAACCGACGAAATTCCCGGATATATTCTAATATCGGCGTTATTTTCTTTTTTCAGTTCTTCGTAAAGCTTCGCCGTTCCGCTGAAAAAGCCTGTATCGCCTGAAAACAGAATCGCAGCGTCCTCCTGCGTTTTTTTCAAAACAGGCATTATGTCTTTCGCAAGGTAATACGGATAAATTTCTTTTGCTGCGGCTCCATCATCAGAAACGATGCCGGATATAAGGCGCTTCGCACCGAATATGATGCCTGCTTTTGAAACAGCCTTAATGGCCTCCCGGGTAAGAGTTTCCGGGCTTCCCATTCCGCATCCGATCAGACTTATGATGCGGTTTCTTTTTCCTGTATATTTGTTTAATTCTTCAGTAACCTGATCAAAAGAAAGACCCTTTGAATTTTCCGGTCTGCCTATCAGGTACATGTCGGCGTTTTCAAGATACGCCGCCTCTTCCTTTTCAAAATATCCGCCGCTTTTGCCGCTGAGTTTTGAAACGATTATCTTTATGTCGTATGCTTTTATTATCGCTCTGTTCATCTCGACCGAAAACGGTCCCTGCATCGCGATTATCTGTCTGCCCGGCAGATTATTCTTTTCGCATATCTCAATACTTTCTTTTCCCGGAAGAACGCGAACGATCAGTTTCTCTCTTAAATCCTTATCGGCGCAGTAAACAGACAGCTCTTTGCTGCCTGTCGTAATAAGTATATTTCCATGTATATCTTTCGCCTTTTTTATCAGAGCTTCGGCGCATCCTTTAGCGTCATTAAAATAATATTTATTAACTCCGGAAATGTTTGACCTTGTTTCTTGCGATCCGGTATCTTCAAAATCGCGCTCAAGTCTTAAATATCTTACGTTTTTTTCTGCCGCCGCTCTTTTTATGTTTTCTGTCGCCTCTTTCGCATACGGATGAGTCGCATCTATCACGATCTTTGTATTATTATCAGTCATAAATCCGATCATTTCTTCAGTATCCATCCGTCCCATATGTACTTTCGCGCACGGATGATCGTTCAAAACCTGTTCTCCATAGGCAGTTGCGACGCACAGACCATGCTCCGTGTTTCGTTCACAGAGCCATTCTGACAATCTTCTTCCTTCGCTTGTTCCCGCAAATAAAAGTATTCTGCTCATATCTTATCTTCTCTCTGATGGATATCCTCTTTTTGTTACAAGTTTTCCGTCGATTATCTCTGCTGTGGAATTTCCTATAAACACTGTGGTAAACATGTTTACTTTTTTATCACGCAGTTCTTTTAATGTACAGACCGTGTATTTTGTGCCGTCACGTCCTATATTTTCCACATATCCGCAGCATCTGTCAGGCTCTATTTCTCTTAACAGGATGTCGCAGGCCCTCTGCAGGTAGTCGTGGCGTTTTTTGCTGGAAGGATTGTAGATCGCCATAGCAAAATCAGCCTGTGCCGCAAGCAAAAGCCTTTTTTCTATCTTCTCCCAGGGCGTTAAAAGATCGCTTAAACTTATAACGCAGAAATCATGGTTAAGGGGCGCTCCCAGAACTGCCGCCCCGCTTGAAGCCGCCGTAACTCCCGGTACGACTTCAAGTTCGCACTCAGGATATGATTTTCCTATCTCATACATAAGCGAAGCCATTCCGTATATGCCTGCGTCTCCCGAACAGATTAGGGCGACTTTCTTGCCCTTCATCGCTTCCTCATAGCACATGACGCACCTTTTTTCTTCCTGAAGCATCGGCGTGGACATAAGCTCTTTATCTTTAAGATCGTCTTCCAAAAGCTCAAGGTATACGGTATATCCTATTATGGTATCGCACTGTTTTAAAACTCTCAGCGCCTGTCCCGTCATCATCTCTTCTTTTCCGGGACCTATTCCGACTACATATATTTTATTCATATGATGTTAATCTCCATTCTGTTTTAGCTATGGCAAGAGTTATTCCGTTTTCAGCCTGTTTACGCAGAACAAGACCGCTGTCCATATCAAACTCTTTGCCGCATCCTGCCGCTGCCGCCCTTTCCGAAACGCATCCCACGCCGACTTTATTCAACACAAAATCGCTTTCTGAAAATTCACCCGGTATTTTATTTAAATCTTCCGGCGTGAAAGTTTCAAAAGGCACGTTCAGCTCATCCGCAAAGGCTTTCAGGCCTTCTTCATCTTTTTTCAGATCAACCGAAGTTATCTTTCTGATCTGACGTTTATCTATATGAAGACTTTCAAGTAATCCCCCTGCAAACGATCCGATCTCTTCTTTTGTTTTACCTCTCCTGCATCCGATACCGAGAACATATACTTTCGGCAGCAGATACAGCTTCGCGTTTATTTCCGGTTCGCCGTTTTCTGAAACGCCGAAGTTTCCTATATAAACATCAAAATCCTTCTTTTCCGGACCGCGATTTTCCGTCAGATAAATTCTAACGCCGTTATCTTCAAGTATCGCCGCGTCTTTTTCATCTAACCGGCACAGACTTGTATCTATAAGTATACCGGCAGTTTTGCCGTCAAGAATCTTCGACGATACTTTCGCTATGCCGTCTTTATTGTAAATCACAAGATCGTTTTTCTTAGCGAACAGATCGATCGCAAACTTATTGTTTATGTCAGTCGATGTGGTTATGACAGGAACAGCTTTCACGATATCGGCTATCATACGCGCCGTCTCGTTCGCTCCGCCTACATGGCCCGAGAGGATCGGTATGACAAAACGCGCCCTGTCGTCCATAACGATAACGGGACTGTCGATCAGCTTGTTCTTAACGCATCCCGCTATCGCTCTTACCGCTATGCCGGCGGCTCCTATAAAAAGGATCGCTTCATTTTTTTCAAACCGTTCTTTCGCCCAGTCGTCAAGAGCATACTCAACGTATCTGACATCGGGATCTGCAGCGCAGTTTTCTTTAAGGGCGCTGCATTTGCAGAAGCACGACAGTTCAAGTTCCTGATTCTGACCGCAAGTTTTTTTCAGTTTTTTCATCTGCTCATATCCGTTCTTTGTAAAGCATATAACAGACAATATCATCTGCGTTTCCCCCGCTCTTTCTTTAAATATTATATGAGTTGTCCGGCAAATAAGGCTCTCCTGCTTTGCGAAATTCCGTCGAAAAATCCGCAGCATATAATCTCGATTTGCTGTAGCCCGAATTCGACACGGCGTCCCCCACGAGAATAATGGCCGTTTTTGTTATGTTGTGCTCTTTAGCCGTTTTTTAAAGAGTCTCAACGGTACATATGTAATTCTCCACTTCGGGCCATGTCGCCTTGTAAACAATAGCAGCCGGAGTATCCGGCTCGTACCCGCCTTTTATAAGACGCTCACTCAGTTCTCCGAGCATGCCTGCGCTCAAATATATAGCCATCGACGCGTGGTGCGCCGCGAAGCTCTCTATCGATTCCTTCTCGGGAACGCCTGTCCTCCCCGCCATCCTTGTAATAATAAGCGACTGAGAAACATCCGGAAGGGTATACTCAAGATTTAACGAAGCGGCGGCTCCGAACGCCGCGCTGACTCCCGGAGTAGTCCTGTACTCAATGCCGAGTTCATCCAGCACGTCCATTTGCTCGCGTATGGCTCCGTATATGCTGGCGTCTCCGGTATGAAGGCGCACAGTCATCTTTTTTTCGGCCTCCGCTTTTTTTATTACATCCAGCACTTCTTCAAGGGTCATATACGCGCTGTTATGAATCTCGCAATCTTCTTTAGCATATTCTAGAAGCTGTGGATTTACGAGGGATCCCGCGTATATTATCACGTCCGCTTCCTTTAAAAGATTCATGCCCCTTACAGTTATCAGATCTACAGCGCCCGATCCCGCGCCAACAAAGTTAACCATTTTTCCGCTCCTTTACTCTTTGCAAGTTCTCCGTATTTTTCCGAATATATCACGCATTCGATCTCTGTCTTTCTTCCTGCTCTTTTCCTGAGATAAAACATTATCTTTTCCATAAGATAATTCATTACCGCGTCTTTTTTATTCTCCTCATCGATCAGACGGATCGCCTCGTCAGTCATCACACAGTCAAGGATCTTTCTGCAGGTATCCGGCGATACATTATTCGCCAGAGCAGCTGCCGCCATTATCTCCATCCTGCAGTCGCCTTCCTTTGAATGGGTATTCATGATGCCTCCTGCAACTTTAACGAGCTTTCCGATATTTCCCGCCAGAAGTATGCTTTCAAATCCCATTTCAGCGGCCATATCTATGGCGGCTCCTATATAGTTACTGCACTTTACGCTTTCATCTATATCATACCCATACGCTCTTTTCAGAAAATCGCGTCCGTAATTTCCCGGTGCTATCGCAGCGCATGTTTTTCCGAGAGCCTTTTGCTGACACAGTTCAACCTTGATCGTATCAATGATAGCCTGAGTGCTCATAGGCTCCACTACACCGCTTGTTCCGATAACGGATATGCCGCCTTCTATCCCGAGTCTCGGATTAAAAGTATCTTTGGCAAGCTCCTCGCCTTCGGGTATGCTTATGATAACGTTCACTCTTCCGTGAAAATCAGCCAGGCGGCAGACTTCCGTTACTTCTTTTGTTATCATCTCGCGGGGCACACGGTTGATTGCGGCGTTTCCCACAGGCTGATCAAGACCGGGCTTTGTCACTCTTCCGACTCCTGCTCCACCGTCTATGACCACTTCTATATCAGAATCATTTTTTACTGCCGGCTCTTTTGCTGTTTCCGATATCGAAACCTCGGCAAATACATGAGCGCCTGTAGTAACGTCAGGGTCGTCGCCGCCGTCTTTAATGACGGCGCATGAAACTTTGTCTTCGCCGCGTTTTATATCTGTGATATGCGCCTCATACAATATACCCTTCGGCGTCATGATTGAAATACTGTTTTTTTCCGTTCCGAATAAAAGCATATACACGGCCGCTTTTGCCGCTGCCGCCGCGCAGCTTCCGGTTGTAAAACCATGTCTCATAAACGTTCTTTCCCAAGTTCATATAATACGGCGTTGCAAATGGCCGCCGCCACATTGCTTCCGCCTTTTCGTCCTCTGTTGATTATATACGGCACGTCAGAATCTATAAACAGCTCCTTTGAAGCTTCAACATTTACAAATCCCACCGGAACTCCTATTACAAACGCAGGCTTCCAGTCTGTTTTTGTCATCAGTTCATAAATACTGATAAGAGCCGTCGGCGCGTTTCCTATAGCAAATATAACAGGCTTGCTGATCTTTGAAGCGTGCTCCATGCTGACGGAGGCTCTTGTCACTCCTCGTTTTTTTGCTTCGGATGCTATATCGGGATCAGCCATAAAGCAGTGGGCTTCGCCTCCGAATGACGCCAGGACTTTTTTATTGATTCCCGTAAGGGCCATATTTGTATCTGTTACTATATCAGCGCCGTTTTTTATCAGCTCTTTTAAAATATTTACGGCGTTTTCCGAATATGTGAGGGTCTTCGCGTAATCAAAATCGGCGCTGGTATGAATAGCCCTCTTAGTTATCATCGCCTGATCTTTTGGAAGGACTATTCCCCTTTCGTCCAGTTCTTTCTGTATTATCTCAAAACTTCTTTTTTCTATATCTTCAGGTCTTACAAATTCTATATTTTTCATACGTATCCTTTTATTATTTCCTGTATTTCGGATATAAGTCTCTTGTTTTCTTTTTCTGTTTTAACAGCGATCCTGAAATATCCGTCTTCAAGATTTCTGTAATCGGAGCAATCTCTTATCAGGACACCTCTTTTAAGCAGTTTCGTGTAAAGATTTGTTTTCAGATTCCGATGCCTTATCAGCAAAAAACACGTATCTGAGGATGTCACATCAAATCCCATACCGGTCAGGCTCTGTTCAAGATAAGAGCGCTGATCTTTTATAAGTCTTCTCGCATTTTCCAGATACGGCTCGTCCTTTAAAAGATCGATCGCCGATGCTCCCGCAATCTGAGCCATAACAGAGATGTTCCATTCGGGAAGCCTGTCTTTTATCGAGTCAAGGAGTTCTCTGCCTGAACATACGAGATATCCGAGACGCACTCCCGGTATCGCAAAACTCTTCGTAAAAGCCCTCAGTATGCAAAGATGCGGATATTTTTCATACCTGCCTAAAAAAGAATTTTTTTCAGGCTCGTCGCTGAGTTCCATAAAACATTCGTCGAGTACAACCGCCGTCTGCTTTTCTTCGCATCTTTTTATTATCTTTTCAAGCAGCGCGCCATTTATATATTTTCCCGTCGGATTATTCGGATTTGTCAGAAATAAAATATCGATATCATCTGTTATCTTTTCTGTAATGTCTTCGGTGATTTCAAAATCACCCTTCATTTTATATTCAATTATCTTGCCACCTGACGCTTCTATCGCTTTTTCATATCCCTTAAAGGAAGGAACAGGCAAAAGTATCTTTTTTGGAGTCAGCGCGCTTATGACAGCCGTGATGAGTTCCGAAGCGCCGTTGCCGAATACGATATTTTCCCTTTTTACCGAGATAATCTCAGAGAGCTTTTGTCCCAGTTCCTGAATCTCGCTGTCGGGATAATACTCGAGTTTATCTATATTTTCGATTATGCTTTCTTTAATTTTTTCATGTACGCCTAAAGGATTGAGATTGACTGAAAAATCAAGTTCGACGCTGTTTCTGTAGCGGTCTCCTCCGTGAGCCATTACTTAACCTCCCCTTTGGTTCAGATCAATATCAGTATCGCCATTATGAATAACGCTGCCGCTGCGCTTATAACGGCTGTCAATATCATAAGTCTGTTTATTTTTCTGATATCATTGTATTCGACTTTTTTTAAGGCGTCCCCTATAAATTTCTTTTTATGGAGAACTCCGAAATACACGGCGTCTCCGGCAAGCTGTATGCCGAGAGCTCCCGCCGCGACGCTTTCCGTCTGGGCGGAATTCGGACTCGCATGATTAAATCTGTCTCTTAAGTATATCCTGACGGCATTCTTCGTCCTGTATCCTTTTCCCATAAACAGTGAAGCGAAGATCATCATCCATGCGCTCACTCTCGAAGGTATAAAATTCACTATATCGTCAAGCTTTGCGGCTGCCGTGCCAAACCGCATATACCTGTCGTTTTTATATCCCACCATCGAATCCATAGTATTTATCGATTTATATAAAAAGCCGAGAACCGGCCCTCCTATAGCCGTATAGATAAGAGGCGCGATCACGCCGTCTGATGTATTTTCCGCAACCGTTTCGATTGCTGCTTTAGCAATTCCTATATCGTCAAGCACATCCGTATCGCGGCCGACTATCATCGATACAGCACGTCTTGCCTTTTCAATGTCATTTTCTTCGAGGGCATGACATACTTTCATGCTCTCTTTGCAAAGAGAATGCGCCGCGAAGATATAATACGTCAGAACAGCTTCCACGATAACGCCAAAGATAACGTTTATAAGATATGCTCCCGCCGTAATCAAAAATGCAGCAGCCGTTGTGATAACAGTAACGAGAACGACCAGCAGCACGCCTTTTTTGAACGCTTTTTCGCTATCCGGATCCTTATTAAGTTTTTTATCAAAAAAAGCGATCATGTTTCCTATCAGTCTGATCGGATGAGGCATACTGTGGGGATCGCCTATGATCAGATCGAGAATAAATCCGATAAGAAACGATATCATATGGTAAAGCATCTTATTGCTCCCGGTTTTTATATTTTTCGGTAATCATTTAAAATAATATTTCCGTCTTCATAAGACAGATTAAGCTCGTATCCGTGTCCGTTTTTGATCATAAACGAAAAATAATCTTTATCCGATACTGAACTCAAGACCGCCATAAACGTGCCTCCGTGAACTGCAGCCGCCACGTCGGTCAGATTGTTTTTTTCACATATATCGAGAAGCCGATGCATTCCGCGCATCGTTCTGGCTATAAATTCACGTTTGTCTTCGCCGTTTGGAAATCTCACTTCTGCGTTGCTGTCTATCCACGACTGATACTCGGGATTTCCGTAAAGCTCTTTGTGATTTCTCATTTCAAAATCACCGAAGTTCATTTCTTTGAACTCTTCTATTATGACAGGATTCTCTTCTCCGAAAACAAGTTCCGCCGTCTGCATACATCTTTTCAGCGGACTTGAAAAAACTGCCTGCGAGCCGATTTTTTCGGGATAAGTCTCTTTTAATTCGCGAACTCCCTGCTCGCACAGAGGCGCGTCAGTCCATCCCAAAAATCTTCCTTCCAGATTCGGCTGTGTAATGCCGTGTCGTATAAGTTTGATCGTTATATTCATTTGATCTTTACTCCTATCCCGCAAGTTACTCTGATCACTTCATCCGCAAGAGCCGCCGCTTTGCATTGAAGACGTCCCAATTTTTTTCTGAAGGCCCTGGCCTCTTCGTCCGCAGGCACTATTCCGCATCCTATTTCATTTGATATCACTATAAGGTTTGGATCTTCGGATATCATTTTTTTCAGAATATCAAGAGGCTCTTTTCCCTGTCCGAATATTTCTTCAGCCCGGTCATCCAGATAAAAAATATGATCCCGGGCATCCTTAAATCTGTTATTTGCGTAATCACGCTTTCCCTGCGAATAACCGCCGATTATAAAAATCATTTACAAAACCCCGCTTATTACAGATACGGCTGCGGCCGTCAAAACCATCGCCGTTTCACTTAACACAACGAAAAATCCCGCCGTGTCTCCCGTTATTCCTCCAAAATTTTTCATGCTCATCTTATAATAATAAATAAATACGATCAGGCATACAACAGTCATCGCGATTCCCGCCAACGGATTCATTATGATCATAAAGGCCGAAGCAGCCGCCGCTTCTATAATAAGAAAAAGCACGACTGTTTTTTTCGCATTGTCGGCCGATCTGTTAAAGGTGTTGAGCATTCCTTCTTTTTTCGCATTCGGAAACAGATAGATAGCGGTCCCGCTTAAGGCTCTCGACAGCACGAATCCGCCGGCAAGCGAAGCGATCACTCCCGCTGAAACTTCAGATACCGCCGCCATATAGATAAGGCCGAGAACTGCGAGCATTATAACGGCAAACGCTCCTACATGAGGATCTTTTAATATTTCCAGTTTTTCTTCTTTTGATTTATATGATCTTAAAGCGTCCATCGTGTCCATATACCCGTCCACGTGAAATCCGCCTGTTATAAGGAGCGGAATGGCCGTCATGATAAGGACAAACGCGGTTTTTCCGATATTAAATTCAACACAGATAAAATTCCAGAGAACCGTCAGAGCGCCGATAACAGCGCCTACCCACGGAAAAAATATGACCTGATACTTCATCTCTTTTTCTTTCCAGTCAAAATGCGGCACCGGAATTTTAGAATATATCGCAAACGCGATAAATAAAGCCTTAAAAAACGACATGGCTCTTTGTCTCCTGTTTAATATTCAGCGGTATTCCCGCGACAGTTTCCCATACTTCGTCAGCCGTCTTTGCCAAAAATGAATTTATCTTTCCGAGGGCGCGGATATATGAAAGCGTGATTTCATCATAAGGTACGCCGTCATCGAAAACATTGTTGGATACAATGACAAGCTCCTTAAGTTCTTTGTCAATCTCACTTATCTCTGCGGATATCTTATTGACAACATCTTCTTCCGAAACGACTTTTCCGTCTTTAAACATCTCGTTCGCAGCAAGATTTGACATGCACTCCAAGAGCGCTGCGCTTCTGGTGCCGTTTTCAATCTTCTTAAGACATTTTACTATATCTTCAGACTGTTCGACAGTCACAAATCCCTTTCCGGCGCGCATCTTTCTGTGATCATTAACGATCTTTTCCTCCTGCGCGCCGTAAACCTTCATGGTCGCAAGATAATACATTTTAAGATTTTTCTCTTCGCTTATCTCTTTTATCTTTTTTTCGGCAAAAGCAGATTTTCCGCTTCCGCTTCCTCCCAAAACAAGAATCATCATTTATCCTCAAATCGTGTATACTGCTCGATCGCCAGATCGTCAAACGACAGCTGTTCTTTAAAGATTGAAAGCGCCGTATCGCAAAGCTGACAGAACATGACGGCGCCGGTTCCCTCGCCGAGCGCCATTTGCGCATCGATCACAGGCTTTATCCCGAGTTCATTTAGCACGAGGGCGGCCGCCGGCTCTTTGCTTATATGAGATCCGAAAATATAACTCTTCACTTCTTTAAACATCTTTACGGCGCAAAGAGCGGCTACAGAAGATATCACTCCGTCTATTACAACAGGCATCCTGTAATACGCTCCGCCTATCATGACTCCCGCCATTCCGGCGATATCAAATCCGCCGACGCAGGCCATCACGTCAAGTACATTTTTATTGTAGAGATCGTATTTTTTAATCGCCTCGTCTATGACTTTTTCTTTTTTCATCAGTCCGCTTCTGCTGAGACCCGAACCTTTTCCCGCGGTAATTGCCGCCGGCACTTTTAAAAGAGAAGCAGCCACGGCTGCGCTCGTCGTCGTATTGCCTATGCCCATCTCTCCGGTGCACAGTACTTTGTATCCGTTTTTTCTGGCGTATCCTGCCATCTCTATTCCGGCTTCGATCGCCGCAAGAAGTTCTTCCTTTGACATGGCAGGTTCTTCGACAAAATTTTTTGTTCCTTTGGCAATCTTTTTGTCTGTCAGTCCGTTGAACTTTTCATCGGTATTGATCCCTATGTCTACCGGAAAGACCTGTATGCCGGACATTTTCGCCATTTTACATACAGACGATGTCTTTTTAGCCATCGCTTTGGCTACGGCAAGAGTAACCTCCTGACCCGACTGGCTGATGCCCTCCTTTACGACTCCGTTATCGGCGCACATAACTATAACGGCTTTTTTAGAAATGTCGATATTTTCATCTTCGAGCACTGCGCCCATTTTCGACAACACTTCTTCAAATATTCCGAGGGAATCTATAGGTTTCGCCACAGCGTCCCATTTTGATTTTATCAGACTGTACAGTTCATTTTTCGGCTCGCTTAAACAAAGTTCGCCCGAAAGGAGTTTTTTTATGATCATCATTTCCTCTTTCTGACACACTTGCTGCGTCAATGACGGTTTTCTCTTTAATCTGCTCTATAATCAATATGCGCTTCCGATAACATTTCATATATGGCTTTCATATCCATATTTTTTCTGATTATATCCGCAAGCCTGTCATATTCGCGTTCTTTTAATATGTCGTAATCGACGACGGCGCCGCCTGAAAGCTTAACGCCCTTTTTATCGGCCAACGCTTTAACTATCTCAGAGGCTATGCAGCCTTTGTCAAATATAGAATGGATGTAAGAGCCGTATATATTTTTATTCTGAACCACTTCAGGAAGCTCTTTGCTGCAGCACTCGTCCGCCGGCACAGTTCTTCCCATGTGGATCTCATATCCGGCAAATTCCATACCTGAGATCTTTTCAAATATACCCGACAGAGCGTTGATCTTTCCTGTCGTCTGCGCTCTCGTCTTTTCAGGCAAAAGAGAAGTATTTACGGGAAGCATCTGCATTCCGCGCATGACTCCGCCCTCCTCGACGCCCTCGGGATCTTCGATCATATTTCCGAGCATCTGATATCCGCCGCAGATACCGAATACGGGTATCGACTCCGAAAGTTTCTTAACAGCCGCTTCCATTCCCGATTCACGCATCCATTTCAAATCTCCCATCGTATTTTTGCTGCCCGGAAGCATTATCATATCCGGTTCCTTCAGATCGGCAGGATCGTTCACATAACGCACCGTCACGCCGTCTATCTGTTCAAATACATTAAAATCGGTAAAATTCGAGATCCTCGGATACCTGATGACGGCTATATCTATCAGCCCGGTTTTCTTTCTGTAAAATCTCTCTGTCAGGCTGTCTTCATCTTCAAGTTTCAGCTCCGTATAAGGAACCACTCCCACGACAGGCGTTTTTCCTCTTTCTTCGAGCATCACTATCCCTGAATCAAGCAGAGATGCGTCTCCTCTGAATTTATTTATCACAAGACCCTTTACTCTCTTTTTTTCATCCTCTTCCAGGAGCATCAGCGTGCCGAGAAGCTGCGCGAATACGCCGCCCCTGTCGATATCTCCCACAAGGATCACAGGTGCATCGACAAGCTTTGCAAGCCCCATATTTACGATATCGTCTTTTTTCAAGTTGATCTCTGCCGGGCTTCCGGCTCCCTCGATCACTATGATATCGGCCATCTTTTCCAGTTTGTTAAACGCCTTTATGATCTCAGGAATCAGAGTTTTTTTATACGCGAAATAATCAGACGCGCTCATGTTTCCCAGGACTTCTCCGTTCACGATCACCTGGGAACCGGTATCATTCGTCGGCTTTAAAAGTATCGGATTCATGCAGACGTCCGGCTTTACTCCCGATGCTTCTGCCTGCATGACCTGGGCGCGTCCCATCTCAAGTCCGTCT
>CASDUB010000196.1 GCA_949283905.1 uncultured Lachnospiraceae bacterium
AAAAAGGTATTTCATCCTGACGCTGATATTCCCTGCCATCCTGCTTAAATAAAAGTTCGCGGATTATCTCGCCCTTTTCTATCGTACGATGGAATATCTCTTCGCAGTCCTCCGGTTTTACCTTTGTATATAGAATGCCCATAGGCTCTATCCTCATCAGAGGTCCCATTTCACAGAAACCGTGACATCCGCTCTTATGAACTCCGATTTCGCCGTCGCCGTGTGCTATTCCGTCGCCGAAATGAACTTCTATATCAGGATTTTCAGCCACAAGTTCGCACATTCTTTTATATATTTTCCCTGAACCGCCGGCAAGGCAGCCTGTTCCTGCACAGATAAGAATACGGCATCTGCTGTTTTCTACTTCCCTGCGGGCAGCTTCTCTTTTCTTTTCGAGCATTCCTCTGTTCGTGATCTTCTCCATATGCTTAACCTCTCAATTCCCTGATCAATTGCGCGGCCGCATCCGGAGTCATCGCCGGATACACCTTGTCGTTAACTGTCATTACAGGTGCAAGCCCGCAGGCGCCCAGACAGGAAACTGTTTCTAAAGTAAACATCATATCATCTGTTGTCTTCTTTTCCTGCGAAAGTCCGAGCTCACTGTACAGGCGTTCCAAAATAGGAGTTGATCCGCGTACATGGCATGCTGTTCCGTCGCAGACCTTTATCACATATTTTCCCTTCGGCTCGAACGAAAAATTTTCATAAAAAGTCGCGACACTATAAGCCTTTGCCTCGGTTATGCCGATCTTTTTTGCAACATAGCTTAAAAGCTCAAGCGGCAGATATCGATACTCCGCCTGAATGTCCTGAATAATAGGAATAAGCGAAGCATGCTTTGCGCCGTGCTCAGCTATTATCTCATCGGTCTTGTCATAATACGTCTTGTCTAACATGCTTTCATATCACCTCCACTGTTCTAAAAATCATACCTATTATACTTGTCAAATCTTTAACAAAACCCAAATACAGTTTAACAATCACAACCATAAAAAGCAATAATCAATTGAACATTTTTATAGGAATTGTCAATTTGAAAATCTAAGATAACCGTAAAAAACGGAAATGATCCTGATTTTATTTTAAAGATCATTTCCGTTTAAAATCATTTGATTAATGTATTTAGATTTACTTTAAGAGTTTTATCGAGCCTATTAAAGGCAGCGGTTTGTTATTTCCGCGGCATGCGCTGACGATACCGAGAATCCAGCATACAAGAGCAAAAATTGCTGCTGCGGCAGCTATTATAATTATGATCACGCCTACAACCGCTGCAGGAGATGTATATCCGAAATAATAATACAATCCGGCAGCCGATAATGCCGTTCCTATCATGTTTAGGATCAAAGCTCCTGTCGATAAAATATTGATCCAAAGCGCCTGATTTAAATGCGCTCTTGCATAAGGATCTTTTCTGTCTCCTCCGACCATGGCGATCAAAAATCCGATCCAGCTGATATATCCTATGATTGCAGTTAATCCTCTCTCAATAACAGGTCTCTCTAAAACCTGGTAATTCTGAACTCCGTAATACTGCTGCTGAGGATTAGCCTGTGTATACATATTCATGTTTTGATCAGTATTAGAATTATAATTCTGACCGTTTGTTTCCTGATTTGAATTGGATTTTGCAACAGGCGCTCCGCACTGAGTACAGAATGTTGCGTTATCATTCAGTTCAGCTCCGCACATTGGACAAAACATTATATCATCTCCTTTTTTATCATCCCGTTTATAATTCTTATGTTATAAACGTCTATTGTAATTTAACTTCTGTCAGATTTATTTTACTACAAAATTTATAATTTTGTTAGGTACATAAATTTCTTTTACAATATTTTTACCGTTAATGAGTTCTGCAATCTTTTCATCTGCTTTCGCAAGAGAAAGGGCAACATCTCTTTCAGCTTTGTTAGGGATAGCAACTACACTCTTAACTTTTCCGTTAACCTGTACGCCAAGCTCGATCATATCGTCGACAGTCTTAGCTTCATCATACTCCGGCCATGCTGAAAGAGACAGGAAGTCCTCATGACCAAGCAGTTCCCATATCTCCTCTGTAATATGCGGAGCGAATGGAGAAAGAAGCTTGATAAATATCTCAAGTTCATCTTTCGTAAGTGAACCTTCATCATAGATAGAATTCAGCAGTCCCATAAGAGCAGCAATCGCTGTATTGAATTTTGTCTCCTCAATATCAGAAGATACTTTTTTGATCGTTTTGTGGAAAGCTGTCTCAAGTTTCTTTGTTACGCCTTCTCCCGACATTATATCTGTCAGGCCGGCAACCCTTTCAAGAAATCTTCGGCATCCCTTAACAGAGCTTTCGTTCCACGGAGCGGCTGCACCGTAATCTCCCATAAATAATATATATGTTCTGAGCGTATCAGCACCGTATTCCTCGACGATATCAAGAGGATCTACTACATTTCCTTTTGATTTGCTCATCTTTTCGCCATCTGTACCGAGAATAAGCCCCTGAATACTTCTCTTTGCATATGGTTCAGGAGTATTTACAACGCCGATGTCATAGAGGAAATGATGCCAGAATCTCGAATAGATCATATGTCTTGTGACATGCTCCATACCGCCGTTATACCAGTCGACAGGCATCCAGTAATTGAGTTTGTCCTTTGAAGCCAGTTCTTCATCATTGTGCGGATCGACATATCTTAAGAAATACCATGATGATCCGGCCCACTGCGGCATAGTATCAGTCTCGCGTTTTGCTTTGCCGCCGCACTTAGGACATGTGCAGTTTACGTATTCCTCTACTTTCGCCAGAGGAGATTCTCCGTCGGAACCCGGTTCAAAATCTTTCATCACAGGCAGCTTAAGAGGAAGCTCTTCATATGGAACAGGAACAATGCCGCATGAAGGACAGTGAATAAGAGGAATCGGCTCTCCCCAGTATCTCTGTCGGTTGAACGCCCAGTCCTTCATCTTGTACTGGACTCCGGCCTCTCCTATTCCCATTTTTTTGATCTCTTCTATCATTCTCGCTATAGAATCTTTTTTATTTGTATATCCATTGAGGAAATCTGAATTGATCATTTCGCCGTCGCCTGTATAAGCGGCTTCTTCAATATTTCCGCCTTTAATTACCTGTATGATATCGATGCCGAATGCCTTGGCAAAATCATAGTCCCTCTGATCATGAGCCGGAACCGCCATAATAGCTCCTGTTCCGTAACCCATCATTACATAATCAGCGATAAAAATCGGGATTTTTTTATTGTTGACAGGATTGATGCCTTCAAGTCCTTCGATTCTGACGCCTGTCTTATCCTTCTTTACGAGCTGAGTTCTCTCGAACTCTGTCTTTTTCTGACACTCTTCACGGTAAGCCTTTATAGCGTCCATATTCTTGATTTTGCCGGCGTATTTGTCGATAATAGGATGCTCCGGCGCGATTACCATAAACGTAACGCCGAAAAGGGTATCAGGTCTTGTAGTATATATGCGGAGTTTGTCTTCGATGCCATCCACCGAAAAGTCAACAAAAGCTCCCGTGGATTTGCCGATCCAGTGCACCTGCTGCGCCTTTACATTTTCAGGATACTGAACATGGTTGAGACCTTCCAGCAGTTTATCGGCATATTCCGTTA
>CASDUB010000197.1 GCA_949283905.1 uncultured Lachnospiraceae bacterium
AGATTCAAAAATGAAAATAGTGGAACGATATTTTTATCCGGCTATCTTTTCTTATGAACCGGATCAGGAAATTGCTGTTGTATTTCCTGATTTAGATGTTGCTACCAGCGGAAAAAATGAAGACGATGCACTTATTTCTGCACGTGAACTGCTTGGTTTAGTCCTCTACGGAATGGAAGAAGACGGTGAAAATATTCCATGTCCGACATCTTTGGCAAATCTTCATACAGAATCAAATGAAAGATCTGTGCTCGTGGATGTGTATATGCCTTCTATTCGTATGGCGCATAAAAACAAGTCTGTAAGCCGTACGGTTACGCTTCCTGCATGGCTAAACGCAGCTGCACAGGAACGAAATGTGAATTTTTCACAGATTTTGCAGGATGCATTAAAAATAGAATTACATTTAAAATAATTTACATTATTTACAATAATTCCTTTTAACGGAGAAGATGCTATAATCGCAGGACGTATTAAAGGAGCGGATATCTCACCGCTCCTTTATTAATGAATTGACTATCTGCTTCTCATTTAATAATTGATTAAACAGTTTTTTATACTTGTAATTTCATGATATTTAATTGATACTATTTAATCCGCCTCTTCTTAATATCAGTTCTTTGATCGAATCAATTCCCGACAAGCCTAAATCTTCTAATTCTTTAGTAGATTCTGAAAGTGTATTTTCAAATTTTGATGCAATTTCATCAAATCGCTTCATGGCAAGCTGTTGTCCCAAACCGATATTCTGTGCCTCGGCTTTAAATTCATTTACACCTATTTTTGAAAGATCATATACGCCTCCTATACTCAGAGCCATTTCTTCCGTGCTGGACTCGTATATTACAGTACTGATCAGATCATAAGCCGGTGCAAGACGAATTGATTTCAGATCTGAACTGTATAAAAGTGAAAGATTTTTTATATGATTATCTGTATTTCCAAGAAGATAATTAAACACGCACAAATCCCATAACTTAAGAATATCTGTAATAGGATCGGCAGAATTAGCCCGTAGAATATCTGCTGACAGTTTAAGATATTGTTTATTGTCTCTTTCATATTTAAATGCAGATGGAATACCCATTGCCTGAGCAAAATCTTCCTGATGAAGACGTAAAGGTACAGGTAAACCATTTAGCATATGAGCATTATCAGGAATTACACGATCAAATCGTCTGCTGGCAAAGAGAACTTCGCCTTCCTCGTAATTTCCTGTATTAATTATAAAACTTTCCGCAGCATCAATGCCAAGTTTTCGAGCCGTTAACAATGACAGTTGTTCGTTCGCAACGATACCGTTAAGTCTGACATGACTTTGCTTTACTATATGCGTGCTTGGAGCTTCTCCTAAAGGAAGATACCAATTTTCATTTTGTTCATCATAATATAATCCGGCTTTCCCGGAAGCCCCGGCTAAAGAAAGATGAGATTTAGTCACCAACTGAGCTGATTCGGCAGCGCCTTCCGCCGCAAGGCTGCAAACTTCTTCTTTAGATAACAAATGATATTCAGGCTGTATATTATCTTCCGTGTTGTCTTCAACAATTTTAAGAGCTCCGAGACATTCTTTACCAAGTTCTGACAGTATTGAAAGATAATTATTTTCGTCTGCATGAATCCATCCTGCAACACAACGCCGCGTAAAGCCTTCAGGTAAAAGCCCGTCAAAAAAACATTTTGTCTGTTCCGGACTGAAAGGATCTTCTTGAAGCGGCAGACTTATCGATATTGGTCTGTTTTCAGAAACCATAAGATAAGCATCGGAATAATAAAAACTGGCATCATCAGGAGTATTACCTCTGATATATCCGGCTAGTATACTTTCACCGTTTTTTTCTAAATATACTGATAAATTCTTCACTACTGCCCCCGTTTTTCTATTAATAAATCCATTCCAAGAACTTGTACAAGTTTTAAAGCTTTTTCAAGTTCTGCAGTCGGCTTGCCTCTTTCAAGTTCAGAAATAAAGCTGATACTCAAACCTGTAAATTCAGACAGATATGCCTGTGTATAATTTAGTTCTTTTCGTCTTAATCGAAGTGCTTTTCCGAATGAAACTGAATCTGTGATCTTCATTATAAACTCTTTCTTAGCCGTACGGCTTAATTTTGCTCAAAATCATATTTATTTAGCCGTACGGCTTATTTAGTGATATTTAAATTAAAATTTAGTCGAACGGCTTATTTTTATAAGAATTATAGTGTATTTATAATGCTTTTACAAGATACTTTTTACATGATAATTAATTAAACTACTCTTCTCTTTTTAGCTTTTCTTGTTGTAAATAATCAAATTAATCTGCTACAATGGCACTGCCGTCATTTATGACGCATATTTTTTAGCAAGGAGAATATTGATGAAATACGAAGGAACAGTATACAGACCTCCAAGCGAGGCATATAGTCTCATCGTGCAGGTCACAGTGGGATGTTCGCACAATTCATGCACCTTCTGTAACATGTATATAGATAAGAAATTCAGGATACGAAAAAAAGAAGAAGTGCTTGCTGATTTTCAGGAGGCGTACGACTATTACGGTAAAAACATACGAAGAATATTTCTTGCCGACGGCGACGCTCTTATTGTTAAAACAGACGACCTTTTAGATATTCTGGGATTTATACATGAAAAATTCCCGCATGCGGAACGCGTGACTTCATACGGAACGCCGAAAGATATTTTAAGGAAATCAGAAGAAGAACTTAAAGCACTTTCATCGGCTGGACTTGATATGGTATACATGGGAGCTGAATCAGGGGACGACGTTACGCTTAATGCTATAAACAAAGGCGTTAGATCAGACGAGATAATTGAAGCAGGAAAAAAACTGAAAAGATGCGGCATAAAAGCTTCGATAACTTTAATATCGGGAATAGGCGGCCGAAAACGTAAGACGGAACACGCTATAGAATCGGCGAGACTTGTAAGCGAGATAAATCCTGAATATGTCGGTTTTCTTACACTTATGCTGGATCCAGCAACTGAAATATACCGACAGATAAGAGAAGGCGAAATGGAGCTTCTTAAACCTGACGAGGTGGCTGAAGAAATGAAGCTGTTTCTGACACACGTAGATTCTCCGGGAACGGTATTTCGTTCTAATCATGCGTCGAACTATATCGCACTTAAAGGCACTCTTAATGAAGATATCCCGTCAATGCTTCATCAGCTCGAAATTGCCGAGCAAAACAGCCTCTACCGTTCGGAATATTACAGAAGTTTATAAAGAATATGATCGGCTTGTTTTTGACTGATTGCATAATTAAAGGAGCGAGTTTCTCCGCTCCTTTATTACTTAATGAAATATTTGCATGAGTGCCTTTATTTTACTTCAAATACGCCTCTACCCTCTTTTCTACATTTTCCTGGAGATTTCTGTAGAAAAACTGATAATCATATATATGATATTCGCCTTCTTCTAAAAATGAAAGCGCGGCAGGATAATCTTCCGGTGTAACATCTGTTACTTTTAAGGCGCCTCTTACCGGATCAATATATGCTCCCGTAAGAGCCGGTATTTCTTCCGTGATATTTCCGCTATAGTCTGTAAAGCATGCTCCTTTATTCAGCGATTTATCAGCCGGAGTGCTGTCGGTCTTCCAGTTAAGGGGATTTATACTGTATGACCATGATCCTTCCGGTATAAACATAGAGTCTGTGATATCTTCAGATTCGGAACTAAAAGCAATGATAACTCCTGTGTCAGTCTCTCCTGTAGCCGATACAAGCTGGGGATACTCTTCCACATCTTCTTTAGTAAGAGCCCATCCGATGCAATAACATGCTATCATGTCGTCAAGTTCATCAGGATAGTTTTTCATCAGCTCAAGACACATATAAGCTCCCTGTGAAAATCCGGCAAGTACAAAAGGACTGTCATCATTTTTATTTTCAAGATAATATTCAAAAGCAGCGGATACATCCTCATAAGCGATCTCATATGAATCTTCCATTCTGCCGTTATCAATTGCCGACAGTGAGCCCTGACGATAATACGGAGCATACATGTCGAGGGTTTCTTCATATATGCCGCGTTCCATATTTAATGCTCCAAGAAAACTTTCCTTTTCTTCTTCGTCATCTATAGGCATATTTATATTTTCTTCATCGCCTGCATATGTTGTAGGTCCGATCAAAAACAGATCGGCTTCACATTCGGGATCAGTTCCGTTATACGCCCACATGCTGTCTGATGAGTAGTCTATACCTTGTGCTTCATCTGAACTTTCCTCCGGCTTTGCGCAGGAAGTAAATGCCGGAATTGTCAGGCATAATATTAAAAATAATGCTGCTGTTCTTTTCTTCATAATAAAATCCTCTAAAAAAATATTCTTTATCTGTGCTTGATTTATGTCAAACTGCAGATATAAATATAAAGGATTTTATTTGATTTGGCAATTGAATCTCTTAAGAAACAATCCCCATAATGGAAATTACTATCCAATCATATGCTGCTATAAGCAGTCCTGTTATCAACGCTATCCCGATAATATGCAATACTGCTTTTGCAGACTGCGTAAAAGAAGGTATAAATGTTTTTACAGTATTATCTTTTTTCATAACAATCCTCCGTTTTCAAGTTTCTTTCGTTCACTTATTCCCAGACTATCGGCAAATAATGCTTTGTATGTTTCCACTATAGTTCCTGTGATGATCAATACCGATGTTCCGAGAAACGATATACCGTTTACATGGCATAATCCTGATAAAACCATAGGCAGCAAAGCAATGACAATCATGAATATACATCCGACAGAAAGCATCTTGTGGGATTCATGACGTATGAAATCAGCTGTTTCTTTTCCCGGATGCCTGTCCGAAATCGTTCCGCCGCGTTTTTCTACCGCCTCGGCAATTTCAACCGGATTTGAAAATAAATTATTATAAAAGAATGTAAAAAATATAATCAATGCAATATAACCGATACACCCTAACGTATAAATAAAATGCTCAGGGTCAAACCATGATGAAATATTAAAATAAGGCGCAGCGGCATTATCATTTATTCCCAAAAACATTAAATAAAAGTCGGTGCGGAAAATACTGCGCCTGTAAATACGATAGGCATTACTGAACCGGGACACATCTTCAAAGGCAGATAATTCAATCTTTTACCGGATATGTCAGCTGAAATTTTTCCTGAGTATGTTACCGGAATTCTTCTCTCTGTAACCTGGATAATATAAGCTGCATAGAAAACGGCAAATATGATTGCTGTTATAATTATTATTCTGACTGTCAGATTGATGCCGTAATTACCATCAAGAAAGGCATTTTTGACCGTCTCTGCATCCGACGGAAATCCGCAGACAATGTTTACAAACAATATCAGTGAAATTCCGTTGCCTATAAAATTATCAGTTATTATTTTTGCCATTAAAGAGATAAATATAGTTGCAGCTGTCCATATCACAGCTGTTAAACCAATATAAAAAGCAGAATATTCTTTTAACAGTCCTCTTTCTCCGAAACCTATTGCAAAAAATAAGGATTCCGCGGCAGCGATTATAACAGCAATAGACATGTTCAGGCTGTTCATTCTTTTCTCATCATTTCTTGTTTTCTTTTTCGCTGTTTTACCTATTGACGGAATAAATATAGAAAGGATCTGAGTGATTATCGTCGCCGAAATCAAAGGAGTGATGCCAAAAGCCGCAACAGTCATTTGCGACAATGCTCCGCCTGATAAAGCGTTCATTAATCCCAATGTTGTATTTGCCTGAACATAGGTTTCGAAATATTCTGTTGATACTCCGGGTGTAGGAATACAGTACAGAATTCTGCATATAAGCAAAATTATTATAGTTCCAAGTGCCTTATTTCTAAACCTTTTATCCAGCTTTAATGCCGACAGAATAATCATTTCGGATTCTCCTTTTTTCTGCAGATATAGCATTTTTCATTAATGTCTTTGTAATGAGGAGCGTGTCATAAACAAGCATTTCATCAAACATCTGATAAGCATTGATGGCATATTCGTATTTGGGATCTGTCTGTGCGTATGCCTGCAGAGCAACACCCTGTCTTAATTGTTCAAGAGATTCTAAATGATGTATCCAGTTAGAATCAATTATCCTGAGCGCCATCTGCCGGATCATGTTTGCTCTTCTGTTTTGATCTTTGTAAACTCCTGCTTTCATCTTTTCAAAAATTTTCATCATATCTTTATAAAAATGTTCTTCAAGATTATTTACGGATAATCCATTTAATTCTTCTGAATAATAGGAAACCGGCACGAGAGATGAAAACTCCCTGTAGAGCGATTCATAATCGCCTCCGTTAATTTCAATGGATTTTGCAGAATACAGAGCCGTTTTCCTAAACACACTTTTTATAAGCTCATCCGGATCATCCATATTCAGAATACGTTTTCGTTCGTCATATATCATATCCCTTTGTTCGCTTAATATTCGGTCGTAATCCGCAACATTTTTTCGCGCCATATAGTTTGATCCTTCGATATTGTCCTGAGCATTTTTTACAAAGGAATGTATTCTGATACCGCGAAGGGGCACATGATTTCTCTTAGCTTTCGACTTTAAGAATTTCAATCTTTTTTCTTCTCCGTAAATACGAAGCATATCATCTTCCAATGATAAGAAAAAAAACGATTCTCCCGGATCTCCCTGTCTGCCGGATCTTCCTATAAGCTGATCGTCAATACGTTTGGATTCAAATCGTTCGGTGCCGATTACCTTTAGTCCGCCTGCGGCTTTCGCATCCTTATCCAACTTGATATCTGTGCCTCTTCCGGCCATATTTGTTGCAATCGTAACGGCTCCGAATTTACCTGCATTTGCTATTATTTTGGCTTCGTATTCGTGCTTTTTAGCATTAAGGACATTGTGTTTTATTTTACTTTCATTTAAATATCTGCTCAGTATTTCAGAGTCTTCGATAGAACCCGTTCCGATAAGAACAGGCTGTCCTTTTTTACAGGCCCACTTGATTTCATTAACTATTGCGCGGTATTTCGACTCTTTTGTAACGAACATCAGATCTTTTCTATCTTTCCGTATTACTTTTTTATTTGTAGGTATTATGACTGTGTTCATGCCATATGTTTGCTTTATTTCCTTTTTGTCATTTCCTATAGTTCCCGTCATTCCGCATTTTATATCGAATTTATTAAAAAATGTCTGATAAGTAATTGACGCATATGTTTTCGATTCTTTTAATATTTCTACTCCCTCTTTAGCCTCAAGCGCCTGATGCAGTCCGTCTGAATACCTTCGACCGTCAAGGACACGTCCGGTAAACTTATCAACCAGTTTTACTTTCTCATCATCGACTATATAATCCACATCTTTTTTCATTATATAATTTGCCTTTAAAGCCATGTCGATATAATGACGTTTATCGAGATTTTCAGGTGAAGCAATGTTGTCCACTCCAAAGAATCGTTCAGCCTTACGTAAACCCTCAGTTGTAAGTCTGATCTGTTTAGATTCTTCATTTATGATAAAGTCGCCGGTCGTTTCTGCGAAGCTGCCGTTCAGCTTTGCTATCTTTGTATCTTTTCCGATAATCTCACCTTTTTTGATTTCTTTTGCAAAGGCATCGGCAACAAAATAAAACAAATCGCTTTTTCCGTTTGCACCTGATATTACAAGCGGCGTACGCGCTTCATCGATAAGTATCGAATCTGCTTCATCTATAATGCAGCAATGAAGTCCGCGAAGAACGATATCCTTCTTATCATTAGCAAGATTATCTCTAAGATAATCAAAACCCAATTCACTGTTGGTAACATATGTAATATCACAGGCGTATTCTTTTTTTCTTTGAATTCTGTCGATATCATGAGTAACACATCCTACAGAAAGTCCAAGAAAACGATGTATCTCCCCCATTTCCTGAGCATCCCTGTTTGCAAGATAATCATTACATGTGATCACATGCACACCTTTATTTGATAAGGCATGAAGATATGACGGAAGTACAGCCACAAGAGTTTTTCCTTCCCCTGTCTTCATCTGTGCAATATTACCCTTGCAGAGCGCGATCCCGGCCATAAACTGAACATCATATGGATACATTCCTAAAATACGATAAGCAGCTTCACCGGCAATCGCGAAAGCATCTGCGATAATGCCGTCTTCTTTTTTACCTTTTCTTAATTCATATTTCAGTTTAGGAGTCATGGAAGAAAGTTCTGCATCTGACATTCTCCTGTAAAATTCCTTTTTACTTTTGATTTGTTTTATCATATGTGAATATTTAAACATAAATGTACCCCTGAAAATTTCGCTGTATATATGATCAGAAATTAAATATATTCATATCTTTGATGAAATTATCGTATCATACAGTTATATTTAACCTGTAACATCCCTGTTCCCCGATGTTCTTCACATAATAATTTTAAAAAATTAGATTCATAAAAAAACAGCGCCCGCATTTTATATGCGAGCGCCATGAAATATAGTTGATATTTAATTTACTGAACTTTAAATACCCAATACTTTTTGCAGTGTCCAAAAGCAGTATTCTGATCGTATGAGACGTTCTGTGAATTTGCCAGACTCGACGGATCATTTACAAAAATATTTCCGTTTTCGTCTATACCTGTATAAACGATATAATGTCCGTTGCCTGACGGAT
>CASDUB010000198.1 GCA_949283905.1 uncultured Lachnospiraceae bacterium
AACTGTTTAACTACTTTAAAACTTACGTCGGCTTCAAGAAGCGCTAATTTAACTTCTTTAAGGGCAGTCTTTACATCTTCTTCCGTAAGTCTTCCCTTGCTGCGAAGCTTCTTAAACACATTCTGAAGTTTATCTGTTAAGCTTTCGAATGCCATATTATAATTCCTCCAGAATCTCCGATGCGATCGAGCTGATTTTTTTCATTCTTTCTTTGCCGTCTTCAGCATCGTTTTTCGTAAGAGCGTCTATCTGTTTGATATATTCACGGATCTTAAGGAATTTTTCCACAAGATGAAGTCTCGATTCGTAATCGTCAAGTATCTTATTGCATCTTTTGATCAGATCGTGAACGCCCTGTCTTGAGATGCCTTCGTCACGCGCTATCTCGCTGATCGAAAAATCATCGCAGACAACTTCCTCATATATTCTGCGCTGGTGTTCTGTAAGAAGTTCACCATAAAAATCATATAATAATGTCTGTTCTACAAACCTCTCCATGTTTATCACCGTTGTGTATGGTACTATAACAAAAAAAAGTTGTCAAGTATTTTTTCTTGACAACTTTTTATATTTTTTATTTTACAAAAGCTCAGAGAATAATAAGCTCCTTATCAGATCTGACAAAGTTCATATATCCTTCTTCTGTAACCATTATCATATCTTCTATTCTGACGCCGAACTGCCCCGGCAGATAGATTCCCGGTTCAATCGTTTCTATCATGTTTTTCAGAAGAACTGTACCGTCGTTAGGAGATACTCTCGGTTCTTCGTGTATCGCAAGACCGACGCTGTGCCCCGTCGCATGACCGAAATATTTTCCATATCCGGCATCAGCTATGATGTCTCTTGCGATCTTATCGACATCACAGGCCTTTACGCCTGCTCTTACAGCTTCAAGAGCTGATTTGTTGGCGTTCAGAACGATTTCGTATACTTTTCTCTTATCTTCATCTATCGACCCAACCGCAACGGTGCGGGTCATATCGGAACAGTATCCGTTTACTTTGCATCCGAAATCCATCGTTATAAGGTCGCCGTTCTGAACTTTGTAACCCGTAGGCACCGCATGGGGCATCGAAGAATTTTTACCTGCGGCAAAAATCGTGCTGAAGCTGACTCCCTCGGCGCCGAGCTTTTTCATCTGATACTCAAGCTCCGCTGCTCCGTCCAGCTCGGTCATGCCGGGTCTTATAATAGCTAGCATTTTTTCAAAAGCCGTATCCGCGATATCAGCGGCTTTTTTCATGAATTCAATCTCTTCCGGTTTTTTTATCATCCTGAGGATATCGATGGCAGTTCCGATCGGAACCCATTTTAATTCAGATGAAAGATCGGCTCTGTATTTTTGAAGCTCATGAACTGTCATTGTCATATCTTCAAATCCGATGACCTTTGCATTGTCTTTGACTATGCATTCGGATAGTATCTGTTTTCTTCTGTGAGAAGCTTTTTCCTCTATTATCTGAAAATCCGTTTCCTTTGCGGCAGATTCCGTATATCTGGAATCTGTTATCAGAACACTCATATTTTCAGATATGTATAATGCGCCTTCTCCTCCGGTAAATCCCGACAGATACTGCATGTTCAAAGGATCGATTATCAGAAGCGCATCAGCTTTTATTTCTTTTAAAATGCTTTTAATACTTGTCATGTCACGCCTCATACATGAGCAAGAGCCTGATCAAGGTCTTCGATCAGATCTTCAGCGTCTTCTATTCCGACAGAAAGTCTGATAAGCTCCGGAAGAACGCCGGCATTTATAAGCTGCTCTTCATTAAGCTGTCTGTGGGTGTGGCTTGCAGGATGAAGAACGCATGATTTAGCATCCGCCACATGAGTTTCGATAGCGATAAGATTAAGGGCGTTTACAAAACGCATAGCGCCGTCTCTGCCGCCCTTTGGTCCGAAGCAGAGAACTCCGCATGTTCCGTTCGGCATATATTTCTGAGCGAGGTCATAATATTTGTCGCCTTCAAGTCCCGCGTAATTTACCCATTCTACCTTCGGATGGTTTTTAAGGAATTTAGCCACTTTGCAGGCATTCTCGCAGTGACGCGGCATACGAAGGTGAAGAGTTTCAAGGCCTACATTAATAAGAAACGCCTGCTGCGGTGACTGGCATGTTCCGAGATCACGCATCATCTGAGCGACCATCTTTGTAATATATCCGAGCTTTCCGAATTTCTTTGTATAGATTATTCCGTGATAAGATTCATCAGGAGTTGTAAGCCCCGGATATTTGTCGGCGTGAGCATCCCAGTCAAAGTTTCCTGAATCAACAACAACGCCGCCTACAGTCATGGCGTGGCCGTCGATGTATTTTGTGGTGGAATGAGTAACTATATCGGCTCCCCATTCAAAAGGTCTGCAGTTGATCGGCGTGGCAAATGTATTGTCCACGATAAGAGGAACTCCGTGGGAATGAGCAGCCTTGGCAAACTTCTCGATATCGAGAACTACACATGCCGGATTCGCAATCGTTTCTCCGAATACGGCCCTTGTATTATCTTTAAAAAGAGAATTTATCTCTTCCAATGAAGCGTCAGGATCCACCAGCGTTACGTCGTATCCCATCTTTTTCATTGTTACGGTAAAAAGATTCGATGTTCCTCCATAGATCTTGGCGCTTGCGATAACATGAGAACCTGCAGGACACATGTTTGCAACAGCAAGAAAGTTCGCTGCCTGACCTGAACCTGTAAGCATAGCTCCTACGCCGCCTTCAAGCTGCGCGATCTTTGCAGCTACCATATCGCATGTAGGATTGGCAAGACGTGAATAAAAATATCCGTCTTTTTCAAGATCAAAAAGCGCTCCCATCTCCTCGCTTGTAGAATATTTAAAGGTAGTGCTCTGTATGATCGGAATCTGACGCGGTTCTCCGTTTCCCGGCGCGTATCCGGCATACAAACATTCTGTTCCCTTTCTCATATCATTTGTCCTCCTTAAGCCTCAACTTCTTTTATGTTCGCGTAATTAATGATCACTTCATTTGCCGTTCTGCTCTTAGCATATGATTTAATGTAATCTTCTCCATAAGTCTCATAGAGCGAATCCGCCGTCATACCCTGGGTTGCGGCAATTTCATTTAAAACGTTTTTGTAAATCTCATCGTCTTCCGACAGGTTTTCAGCATCCCAAAGAGCGTTTACCACAAGCATATTTTTAGCGTATGACTCGGCGTACATATCCATGTAGTCCTTTATCTCTTCATAATCGGTGCCAAGACTATCGCAGTATGATTCAAGATCTGAAAATCCGTTCTGCTGCGCCTCTGTCAAAAATGTACTCTCAATCGAGTTATATCCTTCGTCATAGTACTCTTTCGGGAGTTTTTTAAATTCAACTTCATAGGTGAAAAGCGTCCATGCCTGATTATAAACATCTGACTCAGCCGTTTTTTCGGCCTCGCTCTCAAGATAATCCCTTATATAAGCGTCATATTCAGCTACTGTATTATACTGTCCGGCCGTGTATTCCTGAACCCATGCGTCGGTAGGATCGTCTGTTCTGCTGATTCCGTTTATCACAACTTTAAATGAAGCGTCTTTTCCGGCAACAGAAGAATCCCAGTAATCCTCAGGGAACTTAAGATCAAGGTTCACCTCGTCTCCTATCTTATGTCCGATCATGCCTTCTTCAAAGCCTTCGATATTCGTATTGGCTCCGACTGTAAAAGAGTACTCCTGGGCTTCGTTGTAGTCCTCACCCTCCAGTTTAAACTGATATGTTGTATCAAGAGTATCGCCGTTTTCCACTGTCGCGTTTGCATCCGTGATCTCTTTAGGTTCCATTATAGATCTGTAAAAATTCGCCACATCTTCATCGGTGATCTTTGTCACATTTTTAGTGATCTCATAATTTTTATAATCAGGAAGCGTTACACAATCTTCAAAGGTCCAATCGCCTTCTACGAGCTCAAGCTCCTTGGCCGAGTTTTCCGATGTTTCCGATGTACTTTCCGATTCCGAAGCGGAATCTGTTGATGTTTCGGCAGAAGAATCAACTGATGTCTCAGACACAGAAGATGTGTCCGCGTTCTCATTTTCCGCCTGTTTTGAGCAGCCTGCAAACATCGATACACAAAGAATCGATGCGGCTGCAATTGCCATAGTTTTTTTCATAATAATATTTCTCCTCTTAAATAAATTTTACGATACCGGTTGCTGTTCAGTCTGCGTTTCTGTTGCAGGCTGCTCGCTCTGACCTTCGCCTTCAGGCTGCGGAGCCGGTGTTTCTCCGGCGGACTGCCCGTCCTGCGCCTCACCTGTCGGCTGTGCCGGATGCATTGCAGCATTATAATCTTCAAATGTGTTTATTTTGTAAAATGTAACTCTTACATAGTCGGGTCTTATCTGAATCATGTAAGGCGTTGTGTTCTGAGCCAAAAGATAATAGGAAAAACCGTTTTCTTTTAAAAGGGCATATTTTTCATTGCTGTCTGTGTATTCAGCCCAGCTTCCTATATCCGTGTCTCTCGGAAGGATTATGATATTTGTTTCGCCTATGGCTGATTCAACTTCTTTTTCCCATTTTTCAACATCTTCGCTCATGATGGAAATTTCGCTTCCGTAGCTTATGTCAGTCTCATAGCCGATGCTCGCGAAATGCCATCCCGCATTTGAAACGGCGTCTATGACATCTTTTGCCGCGCTGAACTGAGAACCGAAAATTCCGTTTTCGCCGCTGACTCCGAGAACGCCTCTCGCGCCGTTATATGAAAACTCAGGATTATTTGAAATAAACTCCTCTATAATAGGAACAATATCATAATTTCCTTTTTCGGATGCATTGTTCTGTCCTTTGTATTCTGACACTAATTTGCCATCATCGACAGTCATCTTCTCCGGAAGTCCCTGCGCCGAAGCATCCTGCGGATAGCTTACATTTCGCTGGATCAGGATAAGCGGTTTTTTACCCTCGGGAATCGTTATGGTATCTTTATAAGAAAACTTTCCTTCGCTGTCCGTATACGCCACATCATAGATATCAACGAGACAATATCCGCTGTCATAGAGATCCTGAACGATATTTTCAAACTGTCCGGCAGATACTCTGCCTTCATTTTCGTTTATCGAAAGAGTGTCAAAAGACAGTATTTTAAGTTCCGAAAGATCCGCTTCAACAACTTTCTCCTCGTCGTCTTTTATGCCGTCATGATCTCTGTCTTTTCCCGTAAGATTTACAACAAGAGCGATAATGACAATTATCACTGCCGCTGCGGCGCCGAGCATAATCAGCTGTTTCCTTCTTCTTATGACCTGCTGACGCCTTTTATTTTTACTATTATTTTTACTATTATTTTTACTATTATTTTTTCGTTTTCTGCTTTCAGATGTCGTTTTCTTTTCTCTATATTCATTATCACGCATTATTTTACCTCTTAATTAAGCTGTTAACGAGTATCGAGTCATTAACGAAAATTATAACACATAAAAAAGTGATGTAAATAATATAATGTAAATACTGATTGAATTTATTTTCTTGCCTTTTCCATAATCAGATGTTAGAATATCCGTGATGAAAATTACGGAGGTATGACATATGGAGTGGTGGCAAATCCTGATATTGGTCGCAGCTATTGTTGCCGGCGTGCTTATTGTACTCTATATCTTAGGAAAAAGAGCCCAGAAAAAAGCCGACA
>CASDUB010000199.1 GCA_949283905.1 uncultured Lachnospiraceae bacterium
GCTGCCAGTATCGGAATGTCGGATATCGACGGACACAGGTACCTTTTTAACAGTGACGGAGTTATGACTTGTATACCTGGTACACCGGTTGTAGACGGAAACAAGTATTGGTTTTCGACTGAAGGTTATTTGCAGACAGGATGGCTTAATCTTCTTAACTGGAGATTGTATTTTGATCCTTCAACTTATACAGCTTCTGTAGGATTAAAAGAAATTGACGGAAAACATTATATTTTTGATACAAACGGTGTTTTATATGCAAAGGTAGGTACACCTGTTGTAGAAGGGTATAAATACTGGTTTAATGAAGACGGATCATTGAATTCAGGCTGGCTTCATCTGGGAGATTGGGAAATGTATTTTGATCCTGTTACTTTCAGAGGAGCTGTAGGATATCAGGAAATAGACGGTGAAAATTATTTCTTCGATGACAACGGAGTACTGATATCAAAAGGCGAGGTTATCGATCAAAATAATCTTGATAAATATTTTAAAATAAATGAAATATCTGACGCTGTATTTTCAAGAATTTATGGCGATAATAAATCATTTAAAACTTATTGTACAGTCTCAAGAGATGATCTGAGATATTTGGAACTTCTGTATGTAGGATTTGATGGAAAAACGCACAGGGGAGAACTCATAGTAAATAAGTTGATAGCGAATGATATAATTGATATATTCAAAACTCTTTATCAGAGCGGGTATCAGATCAATTCTATGAGGCTTATAGATGATTTTAATGCTGATGACCTTGCATCAATAGCTGCAAACAATACATCATCATTTAACTACAGAACAGCTACGAATAGTACCGAGTTGTCAATGCATGCATACGGTCTTGCTATAGATATTAATCCGATAAATAACCCGTATCTTTGGTATGATGAAAATGGAAATCTGGTCGGAGAGGATCCTGATTGGGAGCTTTATGTAGACAGAGAAACTAATGCCGCCGAGAGACATGTTATTAATGAGGATGATCTTTGTTATAAATTGTTTAAAATGCATGGATTCTCCTGGGGTGGGGATCGTGCAAATCCTATAGATTATCAGCATTTTGAAAAGTATTATAATGGATAGAGGAAATTATGCAGAAAAGTATACCTGAAGTAAAAAATGAAAGATTTAATCTTATAGATTCGAATAAATATATAGTTTGCGGACTTTGGATTAAAGATGCAGAATGCTACGCGGAAATTAACGGAAAACCGATCGACAGTATTTCTGAAAGTTGGAAACAGTTCAGTGCATTGGAAAGATTTGATGTAGCTAATAATAAAAGCATTGAATCAGTGGCGATTACAGTGATATTGCCGGATAAACTGCCTGAAATAGGGAATCTTGTTATTTATATGGTTGAAGATGGCGAAAAGACGGTATGGCACAGGATTTCGTTGAAAAAATTAAAGAAGAAGGACAGAAATCCGCAGGTATATGTTGACCAGATATTAAGAAAAGACAATGATGTTTCTGTTATAGGTTGGGCAGCATCTGATAAAGATGTGGAAATTGAGGCATTTACAAAGGATGGGAAAAGCCTTAGCGGACAATACAGAAGATTCCCGAGAGCTGATGTGCAGCTGGCTTTCCCTGAGTGTGAACTTGCCGGAAAAGCAGGATTTCAGTTGGGATTCAGAGATGTAAAAGATGAGTTTGATATCAAGATTTCTGCAGGTGGAAATAACAGAGTAATTCATGTGCCTATGAAGAAAAATCAGATAATGGGTGAAAAATTCAGATCTGATTTTGAAAAAGGAATAAGAGTACTTAAAGATAAAGGAGTTAAGGAATTCACATTAAAAGTTGTTAAGAAGCTGTTAAAGAAAAACAGAGCTATTGAATATAGTGAGTGGATAAAGCATAACCTGATAACGGAAGAGGAGCAGGAAATACAGAAAAAATATAAGTTTGAATATAATCCGCTTATTTCAATTGTAGTTCCGTTGTATAAAACTCCCGAGAATTTCTTAATAGAGCTCATCGATTCGATAAAATCACAGACATATCCGAACTGGGAACTCGTTCTTTCTGACGGCAGCGGTATGCCTTCTCCACTTGAATCTAAACTTAAAGAGATTGCGGAAGAAGACAGCAGGATCGTTGTTATTCCGGCAGATAAACCGTACAAAATAGTTGAAAATACAAACCGCGCTCTTAAAGCGGCTGCAGGAGAATATATTGCTTTCGGTGATCATGATGATCTTTTTGAGCCGGATGCTCTTTTTGAATGCGTCAAAGCTATCAATGAAAACAAAGAGATAGAAATGATCTATACGGATGAAGATAAGATAGATGAGAGAAGCAATTTTTATTTTGAGCCGCAGATGAAGCCGGATTTCAATATTGATCTTCTCAGAACAATGAATTATATTTGTCATCTTTGTGTTATGAAAAAAGAGCTGATTGATAGGATCGGTTTTCTCAGGAGTGAATATGAAGGCGCACAGGATTATGATATTATTCTTCGAGCAGCCGAGAATACAAAACATATACATCATATTCCAAAGGTACTTTATCATTGGAGAAGCCATCTTTCGTCGACTGCAGATAATCCGGAAAGCAAGATGTATGCGTTCGAAGCAGGAAGAAGAGCTATTCAGGATCATTACAACAGAGTAGGAATTAAAGCAGAGGTAATAAGAAGCGAGTGGCCGGGATTATACCGCACAAGATATATTCGAGATTATGATCCACTTGTTTCTATAATGATACCAAATAAAGATCATATTGATGATCTTGAGAGATGTATTGATTCGATCTTGGAAAAATCGAACTATCAGAATTACGAAATTATCATAATAGAAAATAACAGTACAGAAAAAGAGACATTTGATTTTTACAAAAAACTTGAGAAAAAAGATAAGAGAATTCGAACAGTATACTATGAAGGCGATTTTAATTTCTCAAGGATCAATAATTTCGGGGCAAAAGAAGCAAAGGGCGAATATCTGCTGCTTTTAAATAATGATACAAGTATGATCAATGGAGAAGCCATCGAAGAAATGCTTGGATATTGTATGCGTGATGATGTAGGCATAGTAGGAGCTCTTCTTTACTTTGAGGATGATACTGTACAGCATGCAGGCGTTGTTGTCGGCTTCGGCGGAGTTGCAGGACATTGCTTTGTTATGCAGCCAAGAGGAATTACAGGATATTGCCACAGGATCATATCCGCGCAGGATTACAGCGCCGTAACGGCCGCATGTATGATGGTCAAACGCAGCGTTTATGACGAGGTCGGCGGACTCAATGAAGATTTTAAAGTTGCGTTCAACGATATAGATTTCTGTCTGAAAGTAAGAGAAGCAGGATATCTTGTTGTATACAATCCGTATGCGGAGCTTTATCATTATGAGTCGAAATCAAGAGGACTTGAGGATTCCCCTGAGAAGATATCACGTTTTAACAGTGAAATTGCTCTTTTCCAGGAGAGATGGCCGGAAATTCTTGAAAAAGGAGATCCTTATTACAACCCGAATCTGACTCTTGACAGTCAGGATTTCTCGTTGAAGAAAAATTATTGAGGAAAAAATGCAGGACATTTTAAGAAAACAAAAAGAGATCACATCGGAAAAAATAATAAAAAATGTTCAGGAGCAGCTGATTTCGTTTATGCCTTTTATGAACAGAGCTATCCTGAAGATGCCTGTTGAGTTTTTCGAAACAAAAGAAGAGGTAGACGATCTGGTGGAAGAACCTACCGCCAGATATGTCGCTACTGACGGCGTGAAGATTTATATCGATCCCGACTACGTTATTGAAAAGTTTAAGGAAAGTCCGGCTAAATTGCCGAGAGTATATATGCATATGCTCTTTCACTGCATCTTCTTTCATCCTTTTCAATACGATAAAGTGGATTTTGAGATCTGGGATTTTTCGACGGACGCAGCGGTAGAAAATACCATGCTCGAACTCGGATGGAAGGATATGGGACTTCCGAATGATGCAAAGAGGAGAGAGTATCTTGCCCGCATCAACAGAAAAATAAGCCCTCTTACGGCAGAAAATCTCTACATGTATTACAAAGAAAATCCTGATGTGGCGAAAAAAGATCTTGAATACGCGCCTTTTTTCAAAGAAGACGACCATGAATATTGGGTGTCGATCGACAATATGGTAGGAAAGCAGCGCGACAGCGACAGAACTGACCTTAACGGACGCAACAATTATGCGCTGGAGGAATGGAAACAGGTGGGCAAGAGTATACAGCTCAATGTTGAATCCCTCAGCCGGTACAGAGAAAAAATGTCCGGAGATGCAGCGGAAAGCATCAGAAATATTTTCAAAGAAAAATACAGCTACAGGGATTTCTTGAAGAAATTTGTTGCACCGCAGGAAGAGATGAAGATAAATCAGGATGAATTTGATTATATCTTTTATACATACGGTATGAAGTTATATGGAAATCTTCCGCTTATCGAGCCTCTTGAATATAAAGACACCGACAAGATAAAAGATTTTGTCATAGCGATAGATACATCCGGTTCGTGTCAGGGCAAAGTGGTAAGAAGCTTTCTAAATAAGACTTACACCATAATAAAAGAATCGGGAACATTTATGGATAAAATGAATCTTCACATAATACAGTGCGACAGCAGGATAAAAAGCGCAGTGAAGATAACATCTCAGGATGATTTTGACAACTATATGAGCGATCTTGAGGTAAAGGGATTCGGAGGCACGGATTTCAGGCCTGTATTTGAATATGTAAATACACAGCTCAGAAATAAGGAATTTCAGGATTTCAGGGGACTGCTTTATCTCACGGATGGAAACGGAGTATATCCCAAGGCCGTCCCGGAATACCCCACGGCGTTTATCGTTGTGGAGGATCCTAAAGAAAAGCCCGAGATTCCCAATTGGATAATTAAGCTTATAATGCCGCAGACGGAGTTTGAAAAAGAAGAATTCCGCTATTACAGATGATTCGGAGAAAAATATGAATATTGCAGAAGCGAAAGAGCAGATTAAACGCTCGGTAAAAATATACCTTACAAAAAATGAAGACGGAACATACAGAATACCGATTGAAAAACAGAGACCTGTATTTTTATACGGAGCTCCCGGTATCGGAAAAACGGCGATAATGGAACAAATCGCAGAAGAACTTGGTATATCCCTTGTTTCTTATTCCATGACGCACCACACACGCCAAAGCGCTCTCGGACTTCCGTTCATAGTGCAGAAACAGTACAAAGGAGAATCTTACGATATATCAAGATACACGATGAGCGAGATCATTGCTTCCGTGTATGACAAAATGGAAGAGAGCGGTAAGGACGAAGGCATTCTTTTTCTTGACGAGATAAACTGCGTTTCCGAAACCTTGGGACCGGCGATGCTTCAGTTTCTTCAGTACAAGATCTTCGGAACACATCAGGTTCCGCAGGGATGGGTCATAGTTACCGCAGGAAATCCGCCGCAGTTTAACAGATCTGTTCATGAATTTGACGTTGTTACGATGGACAGACTTAAGATCATGGAAATTGAGCCCGATTACAAGGCGTGGCGTGAATATGCCGTAAAAAAAGGAATTCACAGATCGGTATTGTCCTATCTCGACATACGCAAACAGGATTTTTACGAGATAGAAACGACGGTAGACGGAAAAAATTACGTTACGGCGCGAGGATGGGAAGACCTTTCCGAAGCTATTTATTTATACGAGGAAAACGGATTTCCTGTAGACGAGAGCCTTATTTCTCAGTATATCCACAACAGGCAGATATTAAATGAGTTTGCCGTTTACTACAGTCTCTTTAAGAAATACAGAGAAGATTATAAGGTTCAGGAAATTCTTGCCGGAATGGAGCCTGAGAACATAAGAGAAAGAGCAAAAAAAGCTTCGTTTGACGAACGCATTACACTGCTCGGACTTATCACAGAAGCGCTTCTTATAGATATTTCATCTGTCGTTAAGAAAGAAAACAGCCTGAAAAAGCAGGTTGCCGAACTCAGAAAGAGAAAAGCAGAGATCGCAGAAGGCGCCGCACAGTCTGAAAAGGACGCGTTTGAAGCTGATAAGATAGCTTTTGAAAATGAAGTAAACAGGATGCAGACAAAGACAAAGAAGATAAAGAGAAATCTTTCGAATGTATTTGAATTTGTCGATAAATGTTTCGGCGACGGTAATGAAATGCTGATACTTATAACAGAACTTACAGTAAACAAAAACAGCGCTAAGTTTATAGCTGAAAAAGGATGCGAAGAGTATTTTAAGTTCGATAAAAAGTATCAGTTCTATGAAAGAAATAAAGATCTGATGAATGAAGTCAGACAGCTTGATGAAGCGCAGGAACTGACGGTCTGAGAAGTTACGAATAAAAGTACTAAAGATCATATAAAAAATACTCAAAAAATAAATTTTTCCTTGCAAAATGAGCTGATTCATAGTAAACTACAAGGGCTGTTGTAAAAACATGCAGATGGTCCGCTGCCACGTTTATCGGTGGTAAGAACATCCACTATATATTTTTAAGGAGAGATAAAGATGAACGAAATTATTAAGAACATCGAAGCAGAGCAGCTCAGAGCAGAAGCTCCGCAGGTACGTGTAGGCGACACTGTAAGAGTACACGCAAAGATCAAAGAGGGAAACAGAGAAAGAATCCAGGTTTTTGAAGGAATCGTTATCAAAAAACAGGGCGGAAGCTCAAGAGAGACTTTCACGGTTCGTAAAAACTCAAACGGCGTAGGCGTAGAAAAAACATGGCCTGTACATTCACCAAATATTGAAAAAGTAGAAGTTGTACGTCATGGTAAAGTAAGACGTGCTAAACTCTTCTATCTCAGAGGCAGAATCGGTAAAGCTGCTAAAGTTAAAGAAGTTAAATAATATGAGTTCGGGGCTCCATATGTTTATGGAGCCTTTCTCTATATGTATGAGGCAAGGGACAAATGGACACAAATCGGATGCTTGCATACGATTTTGTGTCTATGAGGACCGGAAAAACATGAGGATGGAGCCATTTTTGTGAAAAAAATGAGCGGAATCCTCATGTTTTCAGTGATTTTGGGAGTGCGAAGCACGAAAAAATCACGGTTGACTCAAAGATGGATTCATTTGACCATAATATCATTTATCGAAAAGTGAACGGGAGAAAAAATATGGCTAAACTTCGCGCTAAATATGTCAGGGAATATTTTTGGCAGACAAGGATAAGAAAGCTGATATCGTGGATAGTGCAGATAGTTCTTGTCGTTTTGCTCGCCTTTTTTTGCGCATTTTCTTTCGGGCAGCGCGTCATTATAACGGATTCGTCTATGGAACCGTTTTACGAACCGGGCGATAAAATATTTTTTAATTCTATAGTTTACAGCCTTTCTTCGCCGAAAAGGGGAGATGTTATCGCGTTTGAGACAGGTTCGGCTCCGACTTCAAACGCCGGGCTGCATGTACGGCGTGTTATAGGGCTTCCGGGCGAAACTGTTCTGATAAAAGATGGAAATATCTATATAGACGGAGAACTTTATATAGAAGAAGTAAACTATGGGTTAATAGATAATCCGGGGATCGCGGATGAACCGGTCGAATTGGAAAATGACGAATATTTTGTTTTGGGTGACAATCGCAGCAACAGTGAGGACAGCAGGCATATAGAGATAGGACCCGTACAAAAAGACAAGATAAAAGGCAAACTGTGGTTCAGATACGGCCCGTCGGGCAGAATTGGTACAGTGGGGTGAGTTTATGGATATTCAGTGGTATCCCGGTCATATGACCAAGGCAAAAAGGCAGATGCAGGAGGATATCAAGCTCGTTGATCTTATAATTGAGATAGCGGACGCGAGGATTCCTATGGCGTCGAGAAATCCCGATCTTGCCGAAATGGGTAAAAACAAGGCAAGACTGATATTGCTTAATAAATCGGACCTTGCGGACGAAAGAGAGAACAAAAAATGGCAGGAATATTTTAAGAAGCAGAATATAGCCTGCATTTTGACGGATTCAAGAAATAAAGGATCGCTCAAATCGATCTCGTCGATCGTTCAGGAGGCATGCAAAGAAAAAATAGAAAGAGACGCCCGCCGGGGGATCAAAAACAGAGCAATAAAAGCAATGGTAGTCGGCATTCCGAATGTCGGAAAGTCAACTTTCATTAATTCATATGCCGGAAAGGCATGTACAAAAACAGGAAACAAACCCGGTGTTACAAAGGGAAAACAGTGGGTCAGACTTGATAAAAACATTCAGCTTCTCGATACGCCGGGCGTATTGTGGGCAAAATTTGAAGATCCGGACGTGGGCAAAAGACTTGCCTGCATCGGGTCGGTAAAAGACGATATCTTAAATCTTGAAGAATTGTCCCTTGATCTGATTGGTTTTATCATAAAAAGATATCCGGGAATGATCGAAAAACGCTACGATGTTGATGAAACTTTAAAACTTCCGGAGATCTTGTACGGCATCGGGGAAAAGAGAGGATGTCTCACAAAGGGAAATGAGGTTTCATATGAAAAGGCGGCAGCTCTTGTGTTCGATGATTTCAGAAGCGGAAAGATCGGACGCATCACACTTGAGAGCGCGCCTGAAGGAGAATGAAGATGAGCAGGAAATCGGTAAAAGAGATCGAAGCTGAATTTCTAAACTGCAAAGACAAGACAGGGCGTGAAGCCCTGTTTTCTGTATATAGAGCAGATGAGAGGAAAAGCGTTCAGGATCTTTTAAGAAAGATAGAAAAACGGGAGAAAAAGCTTGCTGAGGAGTTGGAAAGACTTCAAAAAATGCTTTTTTACGAGAAGAAATACGATTCTTACGGATATATATGCGGAATCGATGAAGCAGGAAGAGGACCTCTCGCGGGTCCTGTTGTGGCCGGCGCCGTTATACTTCCGAAAGATACGAGCATCATGTATATTAACGATTCAAAGAAACTGTCGGCAAAAAAACGCGACGAGCTCTTTGACGAGATAAATGAAAAAGCGCTTGCGGTAGGCATAGGTATCGTAAAGAATGAAAGGATAGACGAGATCAATATTCTTCAGGCTACTTACGAGGCCATGCGGGCGGCGATTTCTTCGCTTTTAATAAAGCCTGATATTTTGTTAAACGACGCCGTTACTATACCCGGTGTCGATATGCCTCAGGTACCTATCATAAAAGGCGATGCCAAAAGCCAGTCTATTGCTGCCGCCAGTATTATCGCAAAAGTAACAAGAGACAGGCTTATGGAGGCGTATGCCGAGATCTATCCCGAATACGGATTTGAAGGCCACAAGGGCTACGGTTCGGCGGCTCACATCGAAGCCATAAAAAAATACGGTCCGTGCCCGATACACAGACGTACATTTATTAAACATTTTACGGAAGGAAGTATTATTTGAACAAGAGAGATCTCGGAAACGAATATGAAAAGATTGCGTCGGATTTTCTGATCGATAACGGATGCGTGATCCTTGAACGCAATTATCGCTGCAAGTACGGTGAGATAGATATAATAGCTCAGGACAGCGAGTATCTTATATTCGCGGAAGTAAAGTACAGAAAAGGCAGAGGAAGCGGATATCCGGAAGAAGCGGTCAATATTTCAAAACAGCGCAGGATAAGTAAAACTGCTGATTTTTACAGAATACGGCACGGAATTTCAGATAAGGTATCCTGCAGATTTGATGTGATAGCGATAGATGAAAGCGGGATCAGATATTATAAAAACGCTTTTATGTATTGCGGATTTGGCGCATGATGAATATAATGAAAGTGCTGTATTATAGATCATTATATATCAGCAGAATTTTAATATGAAAGAGGCGGCTATGACGATCAGCAATATTTTTGTTAAAAAAATTCAGAAATTAGAAGAGATGTTTGTTGTTTTTAATCAGGCGACAAGAAATCCTTATATAGAATGCGATCCTGAGACTTTTGACGATCAGGTATATATATTTACAGATATTGATAAAGCTAAAGAAATGGTTGAAAAATACGCTGCGGACGGCTATACGCTTTCGATCGTTAAGATCGATAAAAAGCAGATTCTTCCGTTTGTCGGCGGATTATACGGGCTCAGCGTGACAGCGATCGTATTTAATGACGGCGAACCTGTCAGCATACAGCTTGAAGAACTCGTTAAAAGACCTGACATTGACAAATATAAAAATGAAAAGATACCGAGGGCTAATCCTGAACTGCAGCTTACGGTGATCTATCTTCTTCAGGAAACGAGAAGAAAGATCGAAGCTGATAAAAGGACAAATGAAAACAAGATTAAGATCCGCGATATGGAAGAAGAGATGGCGATAAATCTCTTTAAATCAAAATTTGTTCTGGCGATAGATCTTTCGGCAACCGGCGGAAAATACGATAAGGATCATCCGAATTTCAAGGTGCCTACCGTAAGGCTTTCAAACGGTGATTCATTTATTCCGGCATTTACCGATATGTCTGAATATCAGAAATTTGCTTTGCAAAATAAAATAACTGCTAAAATGCGTCTTGTAGCGGTGGGCTATGACGACCTTTTGAAATTTACGCAAAATACAAAAGGCATAGTGTTAAATCCGTCGGGATTTAATCTGCCTATGCCAAATGTTATCATCACGAGTCTGAAGAAGAGATATGGAGCCTGATATCTGACAGAAATTCAAGCCATTTATCTTCGTGGTCGACAAAGTATTTCGGACATGATTTTCCGGTAACATCGTAATGTCTGATGATACTGTCGGGTGAGATGTTGTACTCGATACAGAGATATGAAACGAGTTTTAAAAGAGAATCATATGTTTCCTGTGTAAATTCGCCGCTTTCATCCTGGTGGCAGCACTCAATGGAGATCGTGTCGGCGTTTCTCTCATTGGAGGCGTATGCTACTTCGTCAAGCGGTACACATTGAATGATCTCGCCGTCAAGGCCGATTATAAAATGGCTGCTTGCGTATACTCCGGCAGCGCCGTCTTTCAGACCTTCAAAGTAATCTCTGTTCTGCATTGCCGTAGAACCGGGATTTGCCGTATAGTGGACGACAATGCCGTTGATGTTTTCGACAGGAGTTTGCGGTCTTGAGTATTCGTTTGGGGTAAGAAGCGCTTCTGTGACCTCGAAGTCGTCTATATCATCTGAAAATCTTACGGTTTTATATCCTGACGCCGATGAAAAATATACGATCATGCCGATTACCGCGATGATTGCGGCGGCTGCGATGATCAGAGCAAGAAGAGTTCGTTTTGAAGTCTTTTTGCTTTTTTTTCTGTTTGAACCGGATCTTTTTGTATATGATTTTTTTGAATTTGCTTTCTTCGTATATGATTTTTTGTTATTTGTTTTTTTATTATCAGAACCTGTAGTCATTAGTACCTACTCTTTTGTTTTATTTCTTTTCGCTTTTTAAAACATCATTCTATCATATTTTTGTGAAAAATATATGGTTTTTATGTTTTTAGATGAATTAACCCTTTAATATCATCATGCCTTTGGGTATAATTCAATATGAACTCATTATATAAGAAGAGGGAGAAGATTGAGATATGAAACTTGATAAACCGCTGCTTGTGTTTGATCACGACGGAACGCTGCATGATTCGGTAAGGATATTCGGGCCGGCTATGAGAGCCGGAGTTCAGTGGCTGCACGAAAACGGCCATGAGGATGTTCCGTTTTTTTCTGATGAAAAGATAGCAAAATGTCTCGGAATGAACGCCAATGACATATGGAAAACGCTTGTTGAAGACATGACGGAAGAGCTTGCAGGCAAGGTGACTGTCGTTGTCGGAAAAGAGATGAGAAAAATCATGGATGCGGGAACCGCTAAATGGTTTGACGAGTGTTATCCTATGCTCGATGAGCTGAAAAAAGACGGATATCATATGGTAATGCTCAGCAACTGTCAGAAGGATATGGCGAGATATTATTGGAACCATTTTAAAATGGAAAAATGGTTTGATAAATTTTATGACTGCGAGAGCTATGATTATCAGCCTAAGACAGAGATAATAAAGCACGTTATTGATGATTATGAAGGCGGAAGAGCCATAATGATCGGCGACCGTTCGAGTGATTTCGACTGTGCCAGAGCCGTGAACATTCCGTTTATCGGATGCGCTTACGGATTTGCGGCGGAAGGGGAACTTGACGGCGCAGACGCATTGGCTCAAAGCCCGCTTGAAATAGCGGAGATCGTGAAGAAATTGACTTGATGGGGGAGATATAAAAATGAGTACATCGGTCGTATTGCAGCAGATGCTTGTGATAATCATATTGATCGCTGTAGGATACGCAATGTTCAAGAAGGGTCTGATAACAGATGAAGGTTCTAAAACGATGTCGTTTCTTGTACTTACGATAACAAATCCGGCAGTGTGCATCAGCAGCGCTTTCAGCGATGAGGTCAATATAACCCACGCCGATATATTGATGGGACTTGTCCTGGGCGTTATCATGTATGTCTTTCTCATTGTTTTCGGACATCTGTTTTCTGCGATTCTTACTAAAGACAATGAAAAAAGAAGAATATATACGATGCTTCAGATATATGCGAATGTCGGATTCATAGGCATCCCGGTTACAAGTGCGGTTCTCGGAGAACAGTCCCTTGTATTTGTGACTATTTCGCTGATCATCTATAATATTTTGTTTTATACCCACGGATATTCAACAATGCTTTCGGGCAGAAAAGATATTCAATATAAATTTACCTGGAAGTCTCTGATAAATGTCGGAACTGTTTCGGGCGTCATTGCAATAGCAGTATTCTGGTTTAATCTGAGATTTCCGGCTTTTATAGAGACAACGATATCGACGGCAGGAAATGCAACAACATTTATGGCCATGATCGTTCTCGGCATATCAATTGCCAAGATACCGCTTAAGAACCTGATCAGCGATAAAAAGATCTATCTGATATGGGCCGTGCGATATCTTCTGGTTCCGATAGCGTTTGCTCTTGTTTTAAAGAAGATACTCGGACCGTCGGTAATGGTAAGCGCCTTCGGAATACTTATGGCTATGCCGGTGGGAAATATGCCGCTTATGCTTGCCAATCAGTACGGACTTGAAACGGAAACCTTTTCAGCGGCAACATTCCTGACTACGATATTATCGGTTTTGACGGTTACACTCACAACAATGGTATTATGAATTACAAAGTGCACAGTGCCTCAAAAAAGCATTGTGCATTTTTATTATATTTTAAGAGAAATATTGACAAAAAATATAATAAATATATAATATATTTAAAGAATTTATGCAAAACCGCATAAAAAATAACGAAAGGAATGATATCATATGTACATTGAAGAATACAAACGCTGGCTTCAGGCTGATCTTGAGGACGCTGACCTTAAACCGGAACTTACAAGAATAGACGGAAACGATGAGGAGATCAAAGACAGATTTGCCGTAGCCCTCAAATTCGGAACGGCAGGACTCAGAGGAGTTCTCGGAGCAGGAACAAACCGCATGAACATATATGTTGTACGTCAGGCTACGCAGGGACTTGCGAACTGGGTAAAAACACAGGGCGGATCCCAGACAGTTGCAGTGAGCTATGACAGCCGCATCAAGAGCGACGTATTTGCAAAAGAGACGGCAGGCGTGCTTGCAGCAAACGGTATCAATGTACGTATATATGACGCGCTTATGCCGGTGCCGGCGCTTTCTTTCGCGACAAGATATTACAACTGCAACGCCGGAGTAATGATAACGGCGTCCCACAATCCGGCCAAATACAACGGATACAAGGCGTATGGTCCCGACGGATGTCAGATGACTGACGATGCGGCAGCTGTTGTATATGATGAGATTCAAAAGACAGACATACTTACAGGCGCGAAATACATGTCGTTTGCATCTGGCGTCGAGGCAGGACTTATCAGATTCTGTTCTGACGACTGCAAAGACGCATTTTATAAAGCAATCGAAGACAGACAGGTTCGACCGGGTCTTTGTAAAGACGCGGGGCTTAAACTTGTATACAGCCCGCTTAACGGTTCGGGACTCGTACCTGTAACTCATGTTTTGAATGATATCGGAATATCCGACATAACGATAGTTCACGAGCAGGAATATCCGAACGGATATTTTACGACATGCAGTTATCCTAATCCTGAGATTTTCGAAGCCCTTAAGTCAGGACTTGAACTTGCAGAAAAAGAAGGCGCGGATCTCATGCTTGCGACAGACCCGGATGCTGACCGTGTCGGCATCGCCATGAAATGCCCCGACGGTTCTTACGAACTTGTAACGGGAAATGAAATGGGAGCCCTCCTGCTTGACTATATATGTGCTGGACGAATCGAAAAAGGAACGATGCCAAAGAATCCTATCGCTGTTAAATCTCTTGTTTCTACTCCTCTTGCGGATGCCATCGCTGAACATTACGGAGTTGAGATGAGAAATGTCCTCACAGGATTTAAGTGGATCGGTGACCAGATACTGCAGCTTGAAAATAAGAATGAAGAAGACAGATTCATATTCGGATTTGAAGAGAGTTACGGATATCTTGCAGGCACATATGTAAGAGATAAAGACGCGGTTATCGCGTCGATGCTCATATGTGAGATGGCTTCATATTACAGAAGCATCGGAAGTTCGATAAAACAGCGCCTCGAAGAGATCTACGCTCAGTACGGACGTTACTACAACAAAACAGACAGCGTTGAATTCCCTGGTCTTACAGGAATGGATAAGATGGCGGGAATCATGTCGCAGCTTCGTGAAGATCCGTTAAAAGAGATCGCGGGAATAGAAGTAGTTAAGGCGATCGATTATAAAGATACTGCTTCTACAGGTCTTCCTTCGGCAAATGTTCTTTCGTATAC
>CASDUB010000200.1 GCA_949283905.1 uncultured Lachnospiraceae bacterium
CCTTAGGAGGAAATCATGTCAGATAAATTGAAAACCGGACTTGTAATGGAAGGCGGAGCTATGAGAGGCCTTTTTACATGCGGAGTAATAGATGTGCTTATGATTAATGAGCTGTTTACGGACGGCGCAATCGGAGTGTCCGCAGGAGCTGCGTTCGGCTGTAATTACGTATCCCGTCAATATGGACGTCCTTTAAGATATAATAAGACTTTTTGTAAAGATCCGAGATTCTGCAGTATGCGTTCACTGATAAAGACAGGAGATATATACGGCGGAGATTTCTGTTACAGAGAAATACCGGATGAACTCGATCTGTTTGATTACGATACTTTTGAAAATTCAAGCACTGAATTTCATCTTGTCTGTACAGATGTAAATACCGGAAATCCGGTTTATTTCAAATGTAAAGATCTTAAAGGTGAGGAAATGCAGCTGCTCAGAGCGTCAGCTTCGATGCCTATCGTATCAAAACCGGTAGAAGCTGCCGGATATTCTCTTTTAGACGGCGGGATGTCTGATTCCATACCGCTTAAATATTTCCAGAGTATAGGATTTGAAAAAAATATTGTTATACTGACTCAGCCAAGGGATTACAGAAAACATCCGTCTAAATTCGGTCCGATATTAAATATTGCTTTAAAAAAATATCCCAAACTTGTCGAAACAATGAAAAACCGTCATATCATGTATAATCAGGAATTAAAATATATAGCCAGGGAGGAACAGAAGGGAAATACACTTGTTATCGCTCCTCCTGTAAAACTTCCGGCAGGAAAGATAGAACACGATCCTGAGGTTCTCCAGGAAACATATGATATCGGAAAGAAAACGGCTATTGAGATGCTTGACAGAATAAAGGAATTTTTAAAAGCTTAAACGCATTGAAAATGAGTGAAGATCTGATAAACAAAAAAAGCATTTACTGCAGCTTTTCAGGAATTTACAGAAAAAAGTTATATGAAACAAATGACCGTATATTTTTGAATCTTGAGGATATTGACGGTACATACGGTTATTGCTCCGATCAGGCTGCCGAAGAGATAAGAAGCAGGCTGTGTCCGTATGAGAAGTCTAAAATACATTTTATTGACAACGGTAATTATCATTACAGTTCGAAATTCCGCATGGAAATGATCAGAGAGGAGTTTGATCTGATCGTATTTGACAATCATACGGATATGCAGCCGTCAGGTCTTGGTCCGGTTCTGTCCTGCGGCAGCTGGATACTTGATTCGCTAAAGGATAAAAATATACATTTAAACAAAGTATATCTTATCGGGCCTTCAGCGGAAGATTATGATAAAATCGATGTAGATATAGGATTGAAAGATAAGATCGTATTTATCAGCCGTGAGCTGTCTTTGCAGCCTGAAAACAGTTTTTTGGATATGCAATACGCGGATAAGCTTGGAATTCTTCCTGCTTTCATTTCAATAGATAAAGACATCCTGTCTGAAGAAGAGTTAAAAACAAACTGGAATCAGGGGATTATGAGCTCAGAAATAATGTGCAAATGGCTGACGTTTATTAAGGAAAATGTAAATATTTGCGGAATCGATATATGCGGCGAGCCGGATATTTGCGAAGCGGAAGTCGAGATAAAAAAATCCGCAGAGATAAACTATAAATTGGAAAAACTGTTTAAAGAAAGATGATATTAAAAAAATAAGGGTATATCATTCGTAATAATGAAGATATTCATATTACAGATGATATACCCTTTAATTTTAAATTTTATTTTAAGCTTTGGATCTTTACGATTATTTTTTCTGTTATAAACCTTAGCTGCGATACAAACCAGGTGAAGAACCTGAACAATGGGTCGGTTACTATCGTGAATATTACAAATATCATGATACATCTCGGCGACATTCCGGTAATGGCGAACATGTGACTGAATACAGTAGATCCGAGAAGAAGACCTGCTATGCACAGCACCAGTATAAGCCATTTGAAGATATCCATAGGTTTACTTATCTGGTAAACGATCATGAAGCCTACAATCGAAAGAAGGAATGTAGATGCTGTTGATATATCAACCTGACCGATATTAAATACAATACCGAACATTACTATAGCGCCGATAAGACAGGCGTCTGTCAGTCCGCCAGGCAAAGCCTTCAACAGGATATTTGTCATAAAGTGACCTTTTATCTTGTTTGTATCCGGAATCTGTGACAACAGGAATGCCGGTACGCCTATCGTAAACATACTGATAAGAGTAAGCTGTGACGGCTCGAGCGGGTAACTGATGCTGAACGCGATGGAAAAGATCGACATCAGCAGCGAGAATATATTTTTTACAAGGAAAAGTGATCCTGATCGTTCAAGGTTGTTTACAACCTGACGTCCTTCCATAACTACATCCGGCATTCTCGCAAAATCGGATTCGAGCAGAACGAGCTGTGAAGCCTGACATGCCGCATCTGAACCCGAAGCCATCGCTACGGAACAGTCAGCGTCTTTAAGCGCAAGCACGTCGTTTACACCGTCGCCTGTCATGGCTACAGTATTTCCTGTTTCTTTTAATCCCTTAACAAACATACGTTTTTGTTCAGGAGTTACACGGCCGAAAACGGAATATTTATTTATGGCTTCTTTTATTTCTTCATATGTTCCAAGAGTGCTTGCGTCAATATAATTTCCTGCGTTTTCAATTCCCGCTTCCTGGGCTATATGCGATACAGTGACAGGGTTATCACCTGAGATAACCTTGATCTTTACGCCGTTATCCCGGAAGAATTTAAATGTCTGAGGCGCGTCTTTTCTTATCGGATTGGAGAGAAGAACGAGCGCCAGCGGTGTAACGTCGGATGTTAATGCGCCGCCTGTAAGAGTGCCGTTATAAATTCCGAACACAAGCACACGATAACCTACGGATGAATGTGTTTCTATTTCATCGCGGCAGTCGGAAAATTTTGCTCTGAGAACAAATTCCGGAGCGCCGAGAACATAAGCCGTATCACCGAAAGAAGCGGCGCTGTATTTGTGGGCTGACGAAAACGGCAGCACTGTTTTAGCGCGAAGACCGGACGTGGATTTATATCTGTCTTTTAAAGCAGCCATCGTTATATTGTCTTTTGACATAGCAAAAGCAAAATCTCCAAGCAGCTCTTCGATAGAACCGTGTCTTTCTTCGTTGTAGTCTTTAAGAAGGACGGTATCCTGAACCGCCATTGTATTTTCTGTTATCGTACCTGTTTTATCTACGCATAGGACATCGACACGGGCAAGAGTTTCTATACATCTCATATCGTGTACGAGTACTTTTTTTGCGGCAAGACGCATTGTGCTTACGGCAAGGGTTATGCTGACAAGAAGATACATTCCTTCGGGTACCATTCCGATAACGGCTGCGACCATAGACTGTACGCTGTCTTTTAAAGGAGCGGCATTCCATACATACTGCTGAACAAAAAGAATGATGCCTATCGGGATTATCATAAATCCGATAATTTTGATAAGTCTGTTGATAGAGCGGATCATTTCTGACTGTTCGCCGTCTTTGGACGCCTTTGCCTCAAGAGTGAGCTTTGAAATATAAGAGTCGGGTCCTACTTTTTCAAGACGTGCTTTGCATGAACCTGAAACTATAAAACTTCCGGACATAAGCGTATCACCCGGGCGCTTGATGATCTCGTCAGACTCACCTGTGAGCAGTGATTCATTGACCGAAACTTCACCGACTACGACAGTTGCATCGGCGCATATCTGATTTCCGGGTTCGAAAATAACTATATCGTCAAGAACGAGACGTTCCGCGTGAACGGATTTGATTTTTCCGTCTCTTAAAACTTTAGTCTTCGGCGCGTTGATCATCGTCAGTTTTTCAAGAGTGCGTTTTGCGTTTAACTCCTGTACTATACCGATGAGGGCGTTCGCCACGATAACGACCATAAAAGTCAGATCTCTGAATGAACCGACAAGTATAAGAAGTATTGCAAAGACAACAAAGATCATGTTGAAATAGGTGAGAGTATTGCCTTTGATGATGTCTTTTGTCGATTTGAACGACGCCTCCACGGGGCAGTTGTCCCAGCCGGCGGATCTGTATGTGTGAACCTGCCTTGCGGTAAGACCGTAATTAGCATCGGCATTGACTCTGTCGATCGGACGGCGTACAAATTCATTTTCTGTATTTTTTTCTCTTTTAAACATAAATTGTATTTAAATCTCCCAAATAAGATGTCTTAAAATACTAAAGCACAGATTTGTATAATTATATCATGAAAATGACAAATCAGTCCAGTTGTTGTATTCC
>CASDUB010000201.1 GCA_949283905.1 uncultured Lachnospiraceae bacterium
ACCTCTATGTGTGGGACGAACCACTGAACTATATTGATATTTATTCCCGAATACAAATTGAAAAGCTGATAAAGAAGTTTTCGCCAACCATGATTTTTGTGGAACATGATCTCGCGTTCAGAAATGAAATAGCAACCAAAATCATTCACCTGGATGCCAAATAGCAAAGCCAATTTACCGGTAGTCAGTCAACACAAAAAGACTTTCTGCAAGTCGTTTGACCTGTCGAAAGTCTTTCTTTCAAGCCTTATTTATTTATTAATTCTTTATTGCTTTGATTATTTTATCTAACATAGAATAATCCGTAAAATCCTCTTTTTTATTATAGGTTTCTATAATCGCCTTTTTTTCTGCTGTCAATTTTTCCTGCGGCGTATTTTTTTGTGCTTCCGTATTTTGTACCGTATATTATTATATTTTTCATGCGTTCCTTTATTTCTTAAATACTAAAATAGCCTTTGCCGCGCCTGTAATTGACATTGTGATCAGTTCATAGCCTTCCTGCAGCATTTCATTTGATTTTTCTTCAATCTTTTTCGCCATGTCATCTGCTTTTGGTGAATATTCTATAACCACTGTTTTGTACATTTTTTTCGCTCCTGTTATTTTGTTAGAATAATACTACGGATTTAAGTCAGACATTTTCACACACGAATCAAAAGCCTGACCTTTTGACCTTAATATCATATATCAATCAATTAATAACAATCTATCTTTCTAACGTAAAATTCTCGCAAAATCTTTTTGATTTTTTACTCCAAATCTTTGCGCATCAGAAAATCTGTCTGATCATCGTCACCCATAACAAATGAATGTGCTCCTATCTTGTAAAATCCATTCTTTTTGTAAAATCTAAGTGCCTTTTCATTCTTTTCCCATACGCCAAGCCAGATATATCTTTTTCCTCTGTTTTGAGCTATATTTATAGCCTGCTGCATCAGATATTGTCCTAATCCTTTTCCCTGATATTCAGCTGATAAATAAATTCTCTCAACTTCCAGTGATGACTCATCGTTTATCTCTGTCTGAGACGGAGCCTCATTTATCTTCATATATCCGGCAATTTGTTCATCTGCATTTAAGAAGAAAAAGTCCGAATTAAGATCTTTCAGTTCTTCGCAAAGTTTTTCTCTGTCAAATCCCCGGTTAATATATGCCTCCATATTTTCCGGTGTATTCTTATCTGCGAAAGTTACCTGAAATATCTCTATTGCCAGGTCACGCAGCACATCCACATCGTCAACTGTACATTTTCTAAGTGATACTTCCATTATCTGAAACCTCTCAATTCTTGTCTCGTCAATCTGTCATATTCAAAAAACCTCTTTATCTGCACACATAACCACCGTCGGATTATTATCAATAATCTTTTTACGACAAGGGCAGTCTTTATCATGATCGTTGATAATACCGCAGGCCTGCAGATGAGAATATATAGTTATCGCGCCCACATACTTAAATCCGCGCTTTCTCAGGTCTTTACTGATTCTATCCGACAGCCCGTTGCTGACCGGAATTTTGCCTGTGTCATGTCCCTGATACAGAATTGTTTTTCCATTGGAATAATTCCAGATATAATCGCAAAAACTTCCGAATTCCTCGCGCACTTGTCTGTAACAACGTGCATTATTTATAATTGCGTTTACCTTGCGCGGCGAACGGATCATACCTTCCGTATTAAGGATACGTTCAACGTCTGTTTCATCATATTTCGCTATCTTATCATAATCAAAATTGTCAAAGCATTTCCTGAATATATCTCGCTTTTTCAGCATCAATATCCACGACAGACCGCACTGCAAACATTCCAAAGTCAGATGTTCAAACATCTGTCTGTCATCATGAACAGGTACGCCCCATTCTGTGTCATGATATACTTTGTCAAGCGGATCTGTATCTGCCCATTCGCAGTAACCCATAAACCTAACCTCTTTCTTTACATACATCTGTTTTAACAATATTCATGTTTAAACTTTTCTCATTATACACTAAAAGAGCCGGCATTTGCACCGACTCTTTATAGTTTCTGATAAATCTTCT
>CASDUB010000202.1 GCA_949283905.1 uncultured Lachnospiraceae bacterium
TATACGCTCTTTCATCTCGCCTGCAGCAGCCTTTGTAAAAGTAACAACAAGCATACGGTCAAGATCGATATTTTTCTCGCTGTCTGTGATCATGGAAATGATACGCTCAACAAGAACAGCCGTTTTTCCTGATCCGGCTGCAGCGCTGACGATCATATTTTTGCCTCTGTGGGTAATGACATCCGTCTGTTCTTTTGTCCAATTAATCGCCATCGGTTTTATTTCCTCCAAACATTTCTTCGATCATAAGTTTGATGTTTTCTTCGTTGCTTTTTTCAACGCATCTTATTTTCTTATATCCCGGAATCTTTTCGTCAAATTTGCATACGGAAGCAAACTCGCAAAACTCACAGCTGTCGCTTCCGGCAACTTCTTTCGGATCTATACGAGCCGATCCGTTTTCGATCTCTTTTCTGAATTTTTTTAAAAGATATCTCGTATAATCTTCTATATTCTTAAAATCCTCGGCTGACGCGACGCTCGAATATTTGCTGAGTTTCAGCTCAGTGTCGCCTTTTTTGTCATTTTTATTGATAGATACGCTGATTATATCCGACGACGTTCCGGGACCGTCGAGATTTTTATCCAGAAGTCTTAGTATCTCAGGCTCTTTTCTTGAAATGCCGTTCAGCTTAAAATCACTGATCCTTTTTTCATCCGAAACTTCCTGTTCCATATAATCAACTTCCACCATGCTGCTGCCCATTCCGTAATAATACATTCCTGCAGCTTCAGGGATATCCTTTACGACAGGCCTCACGATGTCCTTAGCCGCGGCAAGATAAAGCGGCAGCTGAATCTGAACTCCGTATCTGAGCTGATCAAGCTTAAGCTTTTTAGACGAAGATTTATAATCGATTATTCTCAAAAATGTTCCCATATCGGATCTGCAGATATCGACCCTGTCAATAGTTCCTTTTACTCCGTTTACTATGAATTCCTTTTCAGACGCGAAAGGCACAAATTCGCTCTGTCTTATCTGCTCAACCATGCAAAGGGCAGTCATCCTGTTTATCGTTTTTAAACGCATAATATCAAATGCCCTGCTGGTGCTTGAGTCGGCGTTGTTTCTGCCGTTACCGTATGCTCTTTCAAAAGCTGCGTCTGCAGCATCATTTATATCTTCTTTTGTCAGATCGTTGATATCTTTACCGTTCAAACCGATGCTGAACTCTTTGATCGCCTCATGAAGGATATTTCCTATATCGGCAGCCGTAAATTCAAATACGTCTCTTTCTTTGAGCTGCAAAGCGTATTTGAGGAAATGACTGAATTCACACTTGCCGAAACATTCTACCCTCGATGCGGAAAAACTGTTATTTACTCCATAGATCATCTTTGCGGCCGCAGCGCTTATATTTGTATCAGGCTTGCGCGAAGTAACCGCATCCATAAGATTGCGGATAATCATCTCGCCTTCATCACTCTTCCTGAAAAATGAAACGAGCTCAAGGAAATCATCCTCCGGCGTTTTTTCTTCTATCTTTTCGAATCCTTCAAGTAAGAGTTCATTTCTTCCGGTGTATGTCTCTATCTTTTCAGAGAAATCCCGGCCTTCGGTTTTAACAATGTCGATATTCGGAAACATCTCTCTTATCACGTTTATAAGATAAGAAGGCTGAAGGGCGTCACCGCCCATACTTGTCATGCTGTACGAAAGATACAGTCTCTCGGACGGTTTAGTCATATTCAGATAGAGATATAACCTCTGTCTGTACATTTCACTTCTTGCGTCAGGCGCAAGCTCTATCTGCATATTCGACAATACTCTTCTGTCGGTTTCAGATAATATATTCGCTTTATCAGCAGGTTTAGGCACTATACCGTCGTTTAAACCCGCAAAGAACATGACCTTTATATCTTTAAGTCTTGTTCTTTCGATATCGCCGATTACGACCTGATCCTGATTCGGAGGAATTATGCCGAGACGCATATCCTCAAACCCCGCATCGGCCATCTGACTGTACAGCTGCGCCGATACTTTTTCATCTCCCAATATCTCAACATATTTTTCGAGAAAATCCACTATCATCTTATATATCTGACGATATTCTTTGGCTTTTGAAAGATCTCCTCTGCTTTCAAATTCATCAGCCATTTTTTCGCATTTATCCTGTATTTTGCACGAAACAAGAAGGCCGTAAAGGGCCGTTGAGCGTTCCCTCACGGTAGAATTTCTCACTTTGAATTTTTCAATATACTCTCTGAGCAGTTCCGTAAATCTGCCTTTAATGCCATTTATAATCTCCAGCTGCGAGCCGTCAATCGTATTGCACAGTCTTTCCCATTCCTTCAGATAATTCTTATATCCCTTTATGCCGTTCGCAATAACATAAGTTTCAAAAAGACTTATCTCGTCGGCGGTAAATTCGGTCATTCCGCTCTTTAAGAATCTGAACACGCTCTTATAAGAAAAATCATCAGATGCAATGTCGATCGCAGCCCTGATAAATTCTACGGCAGCGTTCGACATGATGCTCTGCTTCTGATCCAAAAAGCACGGAATCTTATTTTCTTCGAAAATCTGCCGCGTGTTTTCGCCGTAAGTTTCAAGATCGCCGCTTACAAACGCAAAATCCCTGTATCTGTAGCCTTCGCATCTGACCAGCTTAGAAATAATCTGCGCGGCCGCCTCGATTTCTTTTCGCGGCGAACGGGATTCCCCTATAAATATGCTCTGCTGATCTTTTTCGTATTTTTTATATTCATAACGAAACAGCTTGTTTTCCAGGAAAGCAAGCGCACCGTTTTTCTTAAATCTGCTTTTTTCAGACGGCTCTATATAGACTGTTTTAAGCACTTCCGCACCTGCCTTTGACGCGGCGTTTATAAGATTTTCAACCATCTGATGCGTCATATGAAAAAGATTGGACGGGCTGCTCTTTGCTGCAACGCCTGCCGCTTTATCCGTTGTAACCGATACGATGACTTTTTTGCACATCTTCAGAATCTTTTCGGCGACAAGCATCTGAGTCGGCACAAATCCTGTAAATCCGTCGAAAACGACAGTGGCGCCATTAAGCTCTTTGTAATTTTCTATTACCGTGCTTAATACAGCAGGAACTTCTTCCGCTGTCAGATATCTTTCATTCATATATTCCGAAAATTTTTCGGAGATGATTTCTATATCGCTAAGCTTACGGTTTAACAATTCGGGAAGTTTTTTGTCTGTATTTCTGACTTCAGATACATCGACCCTGTACTGGGTAAATTCTGAAAGCAGCGAATTTACCTTCGCCGCAGCTCCTATTTTGTCATACATCTTTCCGAGGATCTGAAGCTCGTCCCTGTTGTCGCTTAATATTTTTTGAAGAACAAGTATCTTTCCCGTGTCTTCAAGAATAGGCGCACTTCCATACCCTGTCTCCTCAAATACTCTGTATGCGAGTCTGTTAAAACTGATAATATCTATATTCAGAAGCGCGTGATTCGGATGCGCCTTTACAAGTTCTTTCTGCGTCTGCATCGTGAACTGTTCAGGCACCAGAAAAAGAAATCTCTCATCGGGATTTCTTCTCGCTTCCTCTGTTATTGTTTTATATAAATAATAAGATTTTCCGGAACCCGACGGTCCCGCAACAAACTGTAACGCCATAATCTCTCCATATCGTGAATTTTACGACAAATGCACCTTTAATATGAGGTCAAAATTCATCTTATCCTCGGTCGAACATTTGTTTTTATGGTAGCATTTTTTTAAGGAGGGTGCAATAAGAAGAATTTAACACATAGAAAAGTTATAGTAAGGCACATACAACTATCATAATCAATTATCTGAAACTTTTTTGCATGTTATAGTTTGCATTATGAGAAATTGATTTTTTTTAAATATAATTTATCATCCATTAATTTTTCATCTGTTGTGAAGTTATTTGATATAATTATAAATAGTGATAAAAGTTATTGGCTTTTGATATACTGACATGTATTATAAACTTACAAACAACTGAAAGCTAAATCATTATTATGATCATACAGAAACTTATTATGATACGATAGCCACACTTTAAACTCATATTAAA
>CASDUB010000203.1 GCA_949283905.1 uncultured Lachnospiraceae bacterium
AAGTCTCTCTTCAAACTCTCCTCTGTATTTAGCTCCGGCAACAAGAGCGCCCATATCAAGAGAAAAGATAGTCTTGTCTCTTAATGTCTCAGGAACATCGCCTCTGACTATTCGCTGTGCGAGTCCTTCAACAACCGCTGTTTTACCAACGCCAGGTTCACCGATAAGCACCGGATTATTTTTAGTCTTACGAGAAAGTATTCTGACTACATTTCTTATCTCACTGTCTCGTCCGATAACGGGATCCATCTTCTGTTCTCTTGCTTTTTCAACAAGATCAACGCCGTATTTATTCAGCGTATCATAAGTGCTCTCCGGATTATCGGTTGTAACTCTCTGATTTCCTCGCACCGTACTGAGCGCTTTAAGAAATCTCTCTCTTGTGATGCCGAACTCTTTGAACAGCTGCTTTATGTCCTTTGAAGGATGTGAGATCATGTGCAGGAATAAATGTTCAACAGAAACATATTCATCGCCCATGGCTTTCGCTTCGTTTTCAGCTTCTACAAGAGTCCTGTTCAGATACTGTCCTATATATGGTTTTCCGCCTGAAACTTTAGGTTTTTTATTTAACAGCTGATCAACGCTGTTCTTAAAATAATTCAGGTCGATCTCCATTTTTTCTATCATTTTAGCAATCAGGCTGTCATCCTGCTCAAGAAGTATATGAAGGAGATGTTCCTGTTCAATCTCCTGATGACCGTACTGGTATGCACAGTTTTCAAGCTCCTGAACAGCCTGCAGTGATTTCTGTGTAAATTTGCTTATGTTCATATTTTTTCCTCCTTAGTTAGGATAGCTATCGTTCTCACTGTTCATAATATACACCAGTTGTTAGCACTCGTCAATAGTGAGTGCTAATTAAATTATGAATTATTTGTGAACTTAATTTATAACTATTTAATAACTTCCATCACAAGTACAAAAAGAGACGTTTCTAAAAGAAACGTCCCCGGTTTTTATTTCACAAGATGCTGCAGGTTCTGCATTCTCTGGTCGAGCATGGCGCCTATCTGTGCGCATTCATAAAGTTCGCTGACTATCATTTTCTGCTGTTCCGGCGTCCTTTCTTTTTTATACATCAGCTTATGCTCGAGGCTCGCCCACAGATCCATCGCTATAGTCCTGATCTGAACTTCAACTTTCATCCTTCTTGTTTCATTTTTCAAAAAGATCGGAACTTCAACTATCAGATGAAGGCTTCTGTACCCGTTCGGCTTGGGATTTTTTATGTAATCTTTTCTCGTAATCAGCTTTATATCGTCCTGCCTCAGAAAACTCTCTTCCAATTTATAAACATCTTCCTGAAACGAACAGATAATACGTACGCCGGCGATATCATTAATATTTTTTTCTATTTCCGGGATATTGAAAGCCACTCCCCTGTCTCTTACTTTTCTGATAAGCGACTCCATGGATTTCAATCGCGTTTTAATCGACTCTATGGGATTATTGTCATATTCAAGAGAAAGCTGTTCATTGAGAACCTTAAACTTTGTCTCAATCTCCATCATCGCGCATGTATATCTCGAATACATCTCTTCTATCGGTTTTACATTCTGTTTTGTAAAATCTATAACATCATCAGAAAAAATATTTTTTCTTATAACATCAACTATATTGCTGTCTGAAAGAATAAAATTATTCATGGTCTGTTGTACCGTTTCCTTTCATTAATTCATGTAGGCTTAAACTTTTTAACCCTTATTTAATTAATTATACCATAAAGCAATGCTGAGAATATTAATAAATAATAAAATCGGAACTGCAGGTTCATTGAAGGCGCCGCCGGTTCCATGATCGTTTCCGAAATTTATTTCGTTTTAATTTCTGTTTTCACGAAATATTTTTCTCTTTTTATCTGATTAATCAAAATCTTTCCGTAATTTCCCGAAAATTTGTTCTTAACGATTGACAATCACCTGTATATTTTATAGTATCAATTTCTATAGTCCGGAATTGAATTTGAAATCATTCATCTTCGGATACTCAAAATATAAATCAAAATATATTTCTAATTATTAAAATAAGAAGAAAGAGGTATTTTATGAGCGATATGATAGAAATCCGCTGGCACGGCCGAGGCGGACAGGGCGCTAAGACGGCAAGTCTTCTGTTAGCCGACGCCGCTTTTATGGCAGGTCAGTATGTTCAGTCATTCCCTGAATACGGTCCTGAAAGATCAGGAGCGCCGATCACTGCTTACAACAGAATTTCATCCGAACGCTGCTCTATCCATTCAAACATTTATCATCCTGATTATGTGGCAGTCGTCGATGAAACACTTCTCGAATCTGTCGATGTTACGGCCGGACTTAAAGAAGACGGCGCAATTATCATTAATTCAGAAAAAGATCCAAAGGAACTCCGTCCTTACCTGAACGGATATAAAGGAAAAGTATTTACTATAGCTGCAGGACATATTTCGAGAAAGCATCTCGGCGCATATTTTCCGAATACTCCGATGCTTGCCGCTGTAGTAGCTGTGAGCAAATGCGTCGATCCGGAAGAATTCCTTAAAAATATGAGAGAATCATACAGTCACAAATTTGCCAATAAACCGCAGGTAGTCGAAGGGAACCTAAAATGCCTTGCGGACGCTATGAAGGAGGTCAGAGAATAATGTACAGAAAAGCTGAAGATATATTAGAAACCTCGCCATGGCAGGAACTCACTACAGGCTGCGAGATTTATGAAGGCGGAACTTCAAGACTTGTAAAAACAGGCGAATGGCGTTCAATGATCCCGTCATGGGACGCGTCAAAATGCAAACAGTGTCTTCTCTGCACGCCTTTCTGTCCTGACTCATCCATTCCGGTAACAGACGGAAAACGCGCTGATTTTGATTTTGATCACTGTAAGGGCTGCGGTATCTGCTATACAGTATGTCCTTTCGGAGCCATTGACTGGAAGGAGGTAGAATAATTATGAGTAAAAGAGACAGACTTTCCGGAAACGAAGCCATCGCAACCGCAATGCGCCAGATAAATCCGGATGTTTTCGCAATGTTTCCTATTACTCCGTCTACCGAAATACCGCAATATTTCGCCCAGTATGTTGCAGACGGAAAAGTTGATACCGAATTTATCTGCGTAGAAAGCGAACATTCATCTCTTTCGGCATGTATAGGTGCAGAAGCAGCGGGATGCCGCGCTATCTCCGCCACATCATCCGCAGGACTGGCTTATATGAGCGAAGTACTTTATGTAGCGGCTTCATGCCGCCTTCCGATCGTGCTTGCAGTAGCATGCCGCGCGCTCACAGGCCCTATCAATATTAATCACGACTACTCAGACTCCATGTCTGTACGAGATTCAGGATTTATCCAGATTTACGCCGAAAACAATCAGGAAGCCTATGATAACTATCTTCAGGCTCACCGAATCGGCGAAACACCTGACGTGCGCCTTCCTGTAATGATTTGCGAAGACGGTTTTATCACGTCACACGCCCTTGAAAATATCGAACTTGAAGACGACGACGCGGTTAAAGCATTTGTCGGCGAATACAAGCCTGATAATTATCTTTTGAAACATGAAAA
>CASDUB010000204.1 GCA_949283905.1 uncultured Lachnospiraceae bacterium
AGACGATCTGTCAGAAACGGTGAATTACGGTGAGTTATGTTATCTGATCAAGACAATAATGCAGGAAAACACTTTTAATCTCATTGAAACATGTGCAGAAAGAATTGCCAAAGAGATTCTTTTGTTTGACAAAAAAATCAAAAAGGTTACGGTAGAAATCAAAAAGCCTTCAGCTCCTATCGGCCTTACGCTGAAATATCCGGCAGTCATCATCGAAAGAAGCCGTCACGACGTATTTGTTGCAATGGGTTCAAATTTAGGGCAGTCATCTGATCTGATAAAAGAGGCTGTTCAGAAACTCGATGATATTGAAGATATCACCGTTGAAAAAGTTTCTGATCTTATAATAACAAAACCATATGGAGTTACTGATCAGCCTGATTTTGTGAACGGAGTTATGAAGATAACTACGCTTCAGACGCCTCATGAACTTCTGGATACACTTCATAAGATAGAAGCGGAAGCGGGAAGAGAAAGAGTTTTAAGATGGGGACCGAGAACACTTGATCTTGATATTATTTTTTATGATGACATAATACTTGAAGATGAAGATTTATGTATTCCGCATGTTGATATGCAAAACAGAGATTTTGTTTTAAAACCGTTAAATCAGATCGCGCCGTACAAAGTTCATCCTGTTTTTAACAGACGTGTTAAAGATATGCTGGAAGATCTGGACAGAGGAGTGAGATTCTCTTGAATCCGACTCCTCTTTTTTGTATAATGCGGATAGCAAAAGCAAAAGTGTAGTATCTGGAGGAAAAAATATTGTCAACTTTTGATAAAAGCCATATAAGAAATTTTTGCATTATAGCTCATATAGATCACGGAAAATCAACTCTTGCCGACAGGATCATAGAGATGACGGGCCTGCTCACTCAGCGTGAAATGCAGGATCAGATCCTTGACAATATGGATCTTGAAAGGGAAAGAGGAATCACCATAAAAGCTCAGGCCGTTCGAACAGTATACAAAGCTAAAAACGGCGAAGAGTATATATTAAATATGATAGATACTCCGGGACATGTCGATTTTAATTACGAGGTATCGAGGAGTCTTGCAGCCTGCGACGGTGCGATACTTGTAGTTGACGCGGCGCAGGGAATAGAGGCTCAGACGCTGGGAAATCTATATCTTGCTTTGGATCATGACCTGGAAGTGTTTCCTGTTATAAACAAAGTAGATCTTCCGAGTGCGGAACCTGAAAGAGTGATCAACGAGATAGAGGATGTCATCGGCATCGAAGCTCAGGACGCGCCGCAGATATCTGCTAAGACAGGACTCAATGTGGATCAGGTACTTGAAGCTATTGTCGAGAAAATCCCCGCTCCGTCGGGAGATGAAGATTCTCCTCTTCAGGCGCTTATTTTCGATTCTGTTTATGATTCATATAAAGGCGTTATCATTTCATGCCGTGTTATGAACGGTAAAGTAAAAAAAGGAACAAAGATCAAAATGATGGCAACCGGCGCCGTGGAAGAAGTTGTTGAAGTAGGATATTTCGGAGCCGGACAGATGATACCGTGTGATGAACTTTCGGCAGGCATGGTAGGTTATATAACGGCAAGTATAAAAAATGTTTCGCTTACGAGTGTCGGCGATACCGTCACTGACAATGACAGACCATGTGAAGAACCTCTTCCTGGATATAAAAAAGTAAACCCGATGGTATACTGCGGTCTTTACCCTGCCGACGGCGCTCACTACCAGGATTTAAGAGATGCTCTTGAAAAACTTAAACTCAATGATGCGTCGCTGTTTTATGAACCGGAAACATCCGTTGCCCTCGGATTTGGATTCAGATGCGGTTTCCTCGGACTTCTTCATCTGGAAATTATTCAGGAAAGGCTTGAAAGAGAATATAATCTCGATCTTATCACTACAGCTCCGAGCGTTATTTACAAAGTACATAAAACAGACGGTACTGTGTTTGATCTTACAAATCCGACAAATCTTCCTGACGCTTCACAGATAGAATACATGGAAGAGCCTATAGTAAAAGCTGAAATTATGGTCACGACAGATTTCATCGGTCCTATCATGCAGCTCTGTCAGGAAAGAAGAGGTCAGTATCTCGGAACAGAGTATATAGAGCAGACAAGAGCTGTACTTAAATATATTCTTCCTTTAAATGAGATCATTTATGATTTCTTCGACGCGCTCAAATCACGTTCAAAAGGTTACGCGTCATTTGATTATGAATTGGAAGGATATCAGAGAAGTTCTCTCGTAAAACTCGATATTCTCGTAAATAAAGAAGAAGTGGACGCTCTTTCGTTTATAGTATTCGAAGGATCGGCATACGACAGAGGACGACGGATGTGCGAAAAGCTTAAAGAAGAAATTCCGAGACAGCTTTTTGAAATTCCTATTCAGGCAGCAATCGGCTCAAAAATTATAGCACGTGAGACTGTACGTGCGCTTCGTAAAGACGTACTTGCAAAATGTTACGGCGGAGATATTACGCGTAAAAAGAAACTTCTTGAAAAGCAAAAGGAAGGCAAAAAACGAATGCGCTCTATAGGAAATGTCGAGATTCCTCAGAAAGCATTCTTAAGTGTACTTAAACTTGACGAAAGCTGATATTTTAATGAATTATTCAGAAACAGAAGGTTATATTCATATACCGTTCTGCGCAAAAAAGTGCAGCTACTGCGACTTTCTTTCTTTTTCATGCGGAAGAAAACAGCAGCATCAGTATGTTGACGCGCTAATAAAAGAAATACGATCCAGAAGCGCTGAAAACATGGATTATAAAATGCGTTCTGTATTCTTAGGCGGCGGAACTCCGTCGCTTCTTGAATATGGCAGTGTAAAAAAGATCATGAAGTCAATGTATGATAACTATGATATCATGCAGGATGCGGAGATAACGATCGAAGCAAATCCAAGCACTCTGGATGAAAGAAAACTGGAAGAATATTTAAATTCCGGAATTAACAGAATAAGCGTAGGATGTCAAAGCATCGACGACGATCAGCTTAAAATCCTTGGAAGACTTCATGATTCAGAAGGTTTTTTTAAGACTATAGACATTATAAAAAAATCGGGATTTAAGAATATCAGTGTGGATCTTATGTCGGGACTTCCGGATCAGTCGGTATCCGGGTGGAAGGAAACTTTGTCTGTCATAGCAGAACTTAAGGTTCAGCATATATCCGCATACAGTCTGATAATAGAAGAAGGAACAGAATTTCATAAAATAGAAGATAAGCTAAATCTTCCCGATGAATCTGAACTTTCTTTAATGTATCAGTCAAAAGGTGACGTCTTGTGCAAATACGGATTTAAACAGTATGAGATCTCAAATTATTCAATGCCTGGATTCGAAAGCAGACATAATATGGGATACTGGCAGGGCGTCAGATATGAAGGATTCGGACTCGGCGCGGCTTCATATGAAGATCATACAAGATATTCAAATACATCTGATTTCGATGACTATATTATAAATTCAGATGATAAAAACAGGATAAGGCGTGATATTATACATCTTACGGACGAAGAGTGTTACAGCGAATTTATGATACTCGGCCTTAGACTTGTAAACGGCATTTCAGAAACAGAATTTTCAGAAAGATTTAATGTTTCATTAGATCAAATATATGGAAATGTGATAAAAAAACATTTAAATCAGGGAACTCTTGTCAGGGCAGATAACAGGATATTTATTCCTGAAAAATATCTGTTTGTTTCAAATCAGATTCTTACAGATTTTATTTAAATTGTACTGACTATTTTTGTGACATAAATATTTCAGGAGGCATTATGTCAAAAGCAACTCCTTTTATAAAAATCAGAGGCGCTTCAGAAAACAATCTGAAGAAAATAAATATTGATATACCAAGAAATAAAATGGTGGTGTTAACGGGACTTTCCGGCTCGGGAAAAAGCTCTCTCGCTTTTGATACAATCTACGCAGAGGGACAGCGCCGTTATATGGAAAGTCTGTCTTCTTATGCAAGACAGTTCCTCGGTCAGATGGAAAAACCGAAGGTGGACAGTATCGAGGGACTTCCTCCGGCTATTTCAATCGATCAGAAGGGTACAAACAGAAATCCGCGTTCAACTGTAGGAACAGTTACGGAGATTTATGATTATCTTCGTCTGCTATACGCGCGTGTCGGAACTCCTCATTGTCCTAAATGCGGAAGAGTTATTCAAAAACAGACTGTCGATCAGATAGTCGATCAGATCATGTCTCTTCCCGAACGCTCGAAGATACAGCTTCTTGCGCCTGTAGTAAGAGGGAAAAAAGGAAGACACGAAAAGCTTTTGGCACAGCTGCGCAAAAGCGGATATATAAGAGGCATAATCGACGGAGATCCTTATGACTTCTCGGAAGAGATAGTGCTGGATAAAAATAAAAAACACAATATTGAAGTGGTTGTTGACCGTCTTATTATCAAAGAGGGGATCGAAAAAAGGCTTGCAGACTCAATAGAGACAGTAATGGAGCTTTCAGACGGGCTGCTTCTCGTAGATACAATGGACGGCAATACACTCAGATACAGTCAGAGTTTTTCATGCCCCGACTGTGAGATAAGCATCGAGGAGATAGAGCCCAGAAGCTTTTCTTTTAATAATCCTTTTGGTGCCTGCCCGGAATGTTTCGGCCTGGGATATAAGATGGAATTTTCGGAAAAACTGATGATACCGGATCCGACGCTTTCAATATCTGAAGGAGCTATCGCCGTTCTCGGGTGGCAGTCATGTACGCAAAAAGGAAGCTTTACGTATGCCGTATTAAAAGCCCTTACCGAAAAGTATCATTTTTCTCTGGATACTCCGTTTTGCGATTATCCTGACAAGATCAAAAATATTCTTATTCACGGAACAGGCGGAGAATCAGTAAAGGTACACTATGTCGGACAGCGTGGAGAAGGAATATATGATGTTGCTTTTGAAGGTCTGATAAAGAATGTTGAAAGAAAATACAAAGAGACTTTTTCGGAAGCGAGCAAACAGGAATATGAAACATATATGGAGATTACTCCGTGTCCATGCTGTAAAGGAAAACGTCTTAAAGAAGGTTCTCTTGCCGTTACTGTAGGCGAGAAAAATATATACGACCTTACATGTCTTCCTGTAAATCAGACAGTAAAATTTTTTGATGATCTGAAACTTACCCAGCAGCAGAGCGTGATCGGTGAACAGATAATTAAAGAAATAAAGGCAAGATTAAAATTCTTAAATGACGTCGGACTCGAATATCTGACATTGAGCCGCGGAACGGCTTCACTTTCCGGCGGCGAAGCACAGCGTATCAGACTGGCGACTCAGATAGGTTCGGGACTTGTCGGCGTAGCTTACATCCTCGATGAACCAAGTATAGGTCTTCACCAGAGAGATAACGGCAAACTCCTTGAGGCTTTAAAAGCGCTTCGCGATCTCGGAAACTCGCTTATAATCGTAGAACATGATGAAGAAACGATGCGTGAAGCCGACTGCATCGTAGATATCGGTCCGGGCGCAGGTTCCCATGGAGGAGAGCTTGTTGCCATGGGTACGGTAGAAGAGGTTGAGGCTGTTCCTGAATCTATTACAGGAGATTACCTCAGCGGAAGAAAGTCAATTCCTGTTCCGTCCAAGAGAAAAGAACCGGCAGGATGGATAACTGTTAAAGGGGCAAGAGAACATAACCTGAAGAATATTGATGTTCGATTTCCTACGGGAGTATTTACCTGTGTCACAGGTGTTTCGGGCTCGGGAAAAAGCTCTCTTGTCAACGAAATCCTCTATAAGACTCTTGCCCGTGATCTTAATAGGGCAAGAACTATTCCGGGAGATTTTGACAGCTTAGAAGGAAAAGAACAGCTTGATAAAGTTATCGACATCGACCAGTCGCCTATAGGACGTACGCCGCGTTCAAATCCGGCAACATATACGGGTGTGTTTGATCAGATACGTGACCTTTTCGCCGCTACATCGGACGCGAAAGCGAGGGGCTATAAAAAAGGCCGCTTCAGTTTTAACGTAAAAGGCGGAAGATGCGAGGCGTGCAAAGGCGACGGAATCATAAAAATTGAAATGCATTTTCTTCCGGATGTGTATGTGCCGTGCGAAGTCTGCAAAGGAAAGAGATATAACAGAGAAACTCTTGACGTCAGATTTAAAGGAAAAACAATATTTGAAGTCCTTGACATGACGGTAGAAGAGGCTCTCGAGTTTTTTGATTCTATTCCTTCCATAAAGCGAAAGATACAGACATTATATGATGTAGGTCTTTCTTACATAAAGCTCGGACAGCCGTCTACTACTCTTTCAGGCGGCGAGGCGCAGCGTGTTAAACTGGCTTCGGAATTGTCAAAGAAAAGCACGGGAAAGACAATTTATATTTTAGACGAGCCGACTACAGGTCTTCATTTTGCGGATGTTCACAAACTTGTTGAAATACTTCGCAGATTATCGGAAGGCGGAAATACAGTAGTTGTAATAGAGCACAATCTTGATGTTATTAAATGCGCTGACTATATCATAGATATAGGACCTGAAGGAGGGGACGGCGGCGGAACGGTGGTAGCTTGCGGAACGCCGGAAGAAGTCGCTCAAAATCCTGCTTCATTTACAGGTAAATATATTAAACCATTATTAGATAAAGCAGTTCGTTAACGCTTTGTCTGCTGAAAGGAGAACTTATGTCTTACGTTACGGATATAGGTATCGATCTTGGAACGACCAATATAGTTATTTATATAAAAGGAAAAGGCATTGTATTAAAAGAGCCTGCGGTCATCGCCTATGACAGGGATAATGAAAAGATCAGGGCTATAGGCGAAGAAGCAAGACAGATGATAGGAAGAACTCCCGGAAATATTTCGGGTATCAGACCGCTTAAAGAAGGCGTTATAGCGGATTACGTTATGACGGAGCAGATGCTCAAATATTTTATTCAGAAGGCTATGGGCAGAAAGGGTTTTCTAAAACCGAGGATAGTTATCAGTGTACCGAGCCGTGTAGCGGATGTAGAGAGACGCGCCGTAGTAGAAGCCGCATATCAGGCTGGCGCCAAAGAAGTAACGCTCGTTGAAGGAGTTGTGGCAGCAGCCATCGGTATCGGAATTGACATCAGAAAACCATGCGGAACAATGATAGTTGATATTGGCGGCGGTGCAACAGATATCGCAATAGTTTCAGGCGGAGGCATTGTTCTTTCTACCTGTATTCAGGTTGCGGGAAATCAGTTTAATGAAAGCATTATCCGTTACCTCAGAAAAAATCATCTTTTATTTGTAGGTGATCAGACGGCCGAAGCAATAAAAATCAGAATTGGAGCTGTCTGGAAAAACAGGAAAGATAAATCCATCGAAGTAAAAGGAAGAAATGTCTTTACAGGACTTCCGAACAGTGTTGTTGTTACTTCCGAGGAGCTCGTTGATCCAATGACAGAGGTTGCGAACAGGATTGCTGATTCCGTGTGTCATATTTTAGAACAGACTACTCCGGAGCTTGCAAATGACATCGCGCGAAGGGGAATAATCCTTACCGGAGGCGGTTCGCTGGTCGAAGGTATGGAAGAGGTTATTAAAGCCAGAACAGGAATAGACACTATAACTTCCGAATATCCTGACAGTACCGTTGCTCTCGGAACAGGAAAATATCTTGAACTTATGGGGTAATATGAGCGAACAAATCGAAGGTTATGTGGACAAGATCATTTTCAGAAATGATGAAAACGGATACACTGTACTTGAACTCAATGACAATAAAGACATAATATGCTGCGTCGGCGTATTTCCGAGCGTAAATGAGGGAGAGTACCTCGAAATGAATGGTGAGTATACCGTACACAGCATATATGGCGAACAGTTTAAAATGAACAGGTATTCTGTCAGGATCCCAAAAGAACAGACTGCTCTTGAGAAATATCTCGGCAGCGGCGCAATAAAAGGAATAGGCGCTTCACTTGCTGCGCGTATCATCGCTAAATTCGGCGAGGATACGCTTCGCATTATAGAGGAAGAACCGGAACGCCTTTCAGAAGTTAAGGGAATCAGCGACAGAAAAGCCAGGGATATTGCAGTGCAGATGACAGAAAAATCCCAGTTTCAAAGTGAAATGATTTTTTTGTCACAGTACGGAATATCTCTGAATTTGTGTCTTAAGATCCATCAGAAATATCAGGACAGAGTATATGATATACTGCAGACAAACCCTTATCTGCTGGCTGAGGAAATTGACGGCATTGGATTTAAGACTGCCGATTCCATTGCTGCAAAAGCAGGAATAAGAAAAAACTCGCCTTTCAGAATAAAGAGCGGATATATTTATGTTTTAAATATGGCTCTTGCCGAAGGGCATATCTATCTTCCGAAAGATATTTTATTCAGAAAAGCTTCGGAGATACTGGATGTTTCGGAAGAAGAACTTGAAAAATATTTTATGGATCTGATGATCGAAAAGAAAATAGTCGTAAAACAGATCGAAGATGAGACAACACATGAAAAAACTGTTTGTGTTTATGCCTACAGAAATTATTATCTTGAGCTAAATACTGCCGCAATGCTGAAGGAATTAAATGTCACTCATGAAGAAGATCTGAACTTTGTCCGCGACATTATCAAAGGGATAGAGAGAAAGACAAAAATCGAGCTGGATGATCTTCAGCGCGAAGCAGTAGAAAAGGCAGCCGTAAACGGTATTTTTATATTGACCGGCGGCCCCGGTACAGGCAAGACTACTACGATAAATACCATGATCAGGTACTTTGAAGCTCTTGATCTGACGATTCTTCTCGCTGCTCCTACAGGGCGTGCCGCAAAAAGGATGCAGGAGGCTACAGGCTATGAAGCTTCCACTATTCACAGGATGCTTGAACTTTACGGCGATCCTGACGATCCGTCGGGCAAAGCGCGATTTGGAAGAAACGCAGACAATCCGTTGGAAGCAGATGTTATTATTATTGACGAAACTTCTATGGTAGATATTTTTCTTATGAATTCACTTTTGACCGCGATCGTTCCCGGGACCAGAGTGATATTTGTAGGAGACGTTAATCAGCTTCCCAGCGTAGGGCCTGGAAGAGTTTTAAACGACATGATCGAATCGGAAGAGTTTTCCGTTATCAGACTCAACAAGATCTTCAGACAGGCTGCGATGAGCGACATTGTCGTTAACGCTCATAAGATCAATGCTGGACAGGATATCAATATCGATAACAAAAGTAAAGATTTTTTCTTTTTCGAAAGAGACGATGTCAGAGTCATCCAAAAGATAGTGGTTTCTCTTGTGCGGGATAAACTGCCGCAGCTGTTGGATCTTGAAAGCAGAGACATACAGGTGCTGACTCCGATGCGAAAAGGCGCTCTCGGCGTCGAAAATCTGAATATGCTTCTTCAAAAATATATTAATCCCGCTGATGATTCAAAACCTGAATATGAACATGGAAATATAATTTTCAGAACAGGCGACAAAGTCATGCAGATAAAAAATAATTATCAGCTTGAATGGGAGATCAGAGGAAAATACGGCATAGCCGTTCAGAACGGAACAGGCGTTTTTAACGGCGATATGGGAACGATTACAGAAGTTAATCATTTTACGGAAACTATGACCGTTGAATTTGATGATATGAGAGTTGTAGAGTATTCTTTTAAACAGCTTGACGAATTGGAGTTGGCATACGCCATAACCGTTCACAAATCACAGGGAAGCGAGTATCCGGCTGTAGTCATGCCTGTTTTGTCAGGCCCTCAAATGCTGTTGTCGAGAAATCTTTTATATACGGCAGTTACAAGGGCAAAAAACTGTGTTGTACTTTCAGGAAGTTCGGCGGTACTTCATCAGATGATAAAAAACCAGAGGGAAGATTTCAGATACACAACATTAACCGTCAGAATCAGAGAAATGTATAAACCTTTTATATGAGCAGCGGACATATCATAAATGATCGGGGAGATCGGAGTATGATTGAAAAAGTTGTTAAGAAAGATCGTCAGGATACTTTATCCTGAACGATGTGTTTTTTGTGACAGGATACTTAGTAAAAATGAAAGGTTCTTATGCCGTGAATGCAGCGGCAAATTAAAATTCATAAAAGACAGGACATGTATAAGATGCGGAAGAGCGCTGCACAGCAGATATGAGGTATTGTGTCATGAATGCGCTTCTGCAGATTATATTTTTGATGAGGCATTTGCGCCTTTTAAATATACGGGCGATGTAAAAAATTCTATTTTGAATTTTAAATATAAAGGACGAGCGCAAAATGCATTATTTTACGCGAAATGTATCTGGAAATACGGAAAAGCCAGAATTAAAAACTGGAATCCGGACATTATCATTGCCGTTCCGATACATGCTTCCAGATTGGCGGAAAGAGGGTATAATCAGGCGGAGCTGATTGCTGAGGAATTATCGCGTATATCGGGAATCGTTTATGAAAAAAACGTGATATCGCGGACAAAAAAGACGCAGGCTCAAAAAGGACTCGGAAGGTTCGAAAGGCGTGAAAATATGAAAAGCGCCTTTTCATATATTTATAAAAACAGTCTTCCGAAACGTATACTGATTATAGACGATATTTTTACGACAGGAAGCACGGTTGACGCCATAAGCGCCATATTAAAGGATAACGGAGCCGAAAAGATATACGCAGTCTGCGCTGCCGTCTCCTGACTTGAAGTTAAGTTTCTCTTATGCTATTATCATGTGATGTCATCAGATTCGATGATTTAATGTTCGAAATATTTATTTTGTAAAATCACTCCACAGGCGGTAAAAATATGAAAAGATTAATGATACTGGGAGCAAGTTATACACAAACACCATTATACGAAACTGCTCGAAGGTTAGGACTATACACAGCGGCGGTAAGCATACCCGGAGATTATCCCGGATTTGCGATTTCAGATGAACAATATTTTACTGATATTTCCGATCCTGATGCAGTAACAGATGCCGCACGTGCGTTTAAAGCTGACGGCATAGTTACATGCGGCCTGGATCTTGGCATGCGTGCATTGGGACATGCATGTGAAGAATTAAGTTTATCAGGTCCGTCACGTGAAGCTGCTGAAAAGGCAGGAAATAAATTTAAAATGAAATGTGCTCTTGTAAAAGAAGGAGTTCAAACTGCCCGTTTTTATCGGGTAAGCAGCATTGAAGAATTGGAAGAGGCTATGAATCATTTATCTTTTCCGGTCGTTTTGAAAGCTGTTGATCTGATGGGGAGCAGGGGTATATATAAAAGTGAAACACGAGAAGAAGCGACTGTAAATTTTCATAAAAGTATTGAAGCTTCCAAAAAAGATTATTGCCTTATAGAGGAATTTATAGAAGGAGAGCTTTTCGGAGTGGAAGCGATGATACAAAACGGAAAAATTGTTTTCATGCTTCCTAATAATACAGAGGCATTTAAAGGCGCAGTACCGTCGCCTGTAGGACATTCCGTTCCTCTTAAAGATATAGATGTTATCGGTGAACAGGTAAGACAACAGACGGAAAAAGCCATAAGGGCTCTCGGCCTCGATAATTGCCCGGTAAACTGTGACTTTATCAGAAAAGGAGATAAAGTTTATATCGTTGAGCTTACAGGACGTTCGGGAGCTACAGGTTTGTCTGAAATGACAGGCTTGTATTTCGGACTTAATTACTATGAAATGATAATCCGTCTTGCCCTTGGAGACGATGTAGCTCAATATTTTAATGAACCTGAAAAAAATAAAGCTGTTCTCACACATACCCTTTCTTCAAACAGAGAGGGCATAGTAAAAAGGGTAGTTGATTATAATAAAAGTCATCCGTGGCTTCATGACCTTTCGTTTAATATTACGCCGGGGGACAAAGTTAGGCCATACACAAACGGACGTGACAGGATAGGTCAGGTGATTCTTACCGGAAAAAGTTTGAAAGAGTGTGAAAGCAGGCTGAATACCGTTTCAGACAATATAAAGATAGTGCTGGACGGAGATCTGGATATTTTACGCACTCCTGTTCAGCTGCTGGAAAATATTTCGACAGATAATAAAATATATGTTAAACGTGAAGACCTTCTTCCTTTTTCTTTCGGAGGAAACAAAGTCAGATTCGCTCAGGCTTTTTTTGAAGATATGCAGAAAAAAGACTGTAACGCCATGATAATTTATGGAGGTTATCATTCTAATTTGTGCCGTATTCTTGCTGCATTGTGTTCATCAAAAAATATACCA
>CASDUB010000205.1 GCA_949283905.1 uncultured Lachnospiraceae bacterium
AATCCGAAGCCGAGACCATGGCGTCGCTCGGAGAGCTTAAGGATCTTGCGAAGACCGCCGGCGCAGACGTGGTCGGAACGCTTGTGCAGAACCGCGAGCAGATACATCCTGCCACATATATCGGAAAAGGAAAGATAGAAGAGCTGGATCAGATGATCTACATGCTCGAAGCGGACGGAATAATATGCGACGATGAGCTTTCTCCGGCTCAGCTTACGAATCTCCAGGAGGAGCTTGGCTGTAAGGTGATGGACCGCACGCTTGTGATACTTGATATTTTTGCTTCGAGAGCGCATACAAGCGAAGGTAAGATACAGGTAGAGCTCGCGCAGCTTAAATACAGATCGAGCAGACTTGTGGGACTTAGAAAATCTCTTTCAAGGCTCGGCGGCGGAATAGGAACAAGAGGTCCCGGCGAAAAGAAACTTGAGATGGACAGGCGACTTATCGGTGAACGTATGAGCGCACTAAAAAAACAGCTTGAAGAAGTAAGGGCGCATAGAGATGTTGTAAGAAAGAGCAGAAAAAGAAAAAATGCTTTTACAGCTGCCATTGTAGGATACACGAACGCCGGAAAATCGACGCTTTTGAACGCGCTTACGGGAGCGGATGTATTAGCTGAAAACGCTCTGTTTGCGACTCTAGATCCTACAACGAGGATGCTCGAACTGCCGCACGGAGGAGAGATACTTCTCACAGATACGGTAGGTTTTATTAACAAGCTTCCGCATCATCTTATAGAAGCCTTCAGGAGCACGCTTGAAGAAGCTGTCTATGCGGATATAATCATTCATGTGGTTGATTCTTCGAATCCTCAGATGGAACATCAGATGAAGGTCGTTTATGATACCCTTGATATGCTCGGAGCGTCGGATAAAGAAGTTTACACGCTTTTCAATAAGATAGACAAGAGAAACGAAGAAGTCCGCCTTTTTGACGGGCGAGCGAAAGAAATACTTCTCATTTCGGCAAAATATGCTCAAGGTCTTGAAGAAACAGCCGAGATGCTTGAAAGAGCGATGCTCTCGGGAAGGCTCTACATAGAAAGGGTATATCCTTTCGACCAGCTTGGAAAAGTTTCACTGATACGACAGAAAGGACAGCTTTTAGAAGAGGAATACCTTGCCGAAGGCGTGAAAATTAAAGCATATGTCCCGATGGATATATATGGGGCGATCGATATAAAATGAATGGAAAATACACGGTGATCATTGGGTTGCCGTGTATTTTTGCTTTTATAAAAAATTATGTTTCTATATAAAATTGCGGCGAAAAAAATCACCTGAGTGCAAAATTTTATATACACCAAAAAACAACTGAAAATTATATACAATATTACTTATTTGAAGCATGGCTCGGCTGTGGTATTATAATCTTATAGAATGAATTAAAAAATACATCATGAACTGAGGGATACAATAATTGGAATTTAAAATGAAGTGCACGATCGTGGGGTGAGATTGATGAAAAATTTTTTGGAAAAATGGATATGGGATCGCCGCCGCCGTTATATGCTTTTTACGTTGATTTCATGCGTGCTTATATTTTTGTTTCCCATACTTGGATGGAATCCGCTTATTGTATTATGGATAATTAACTGCGCGATTGTCTATAAAGAAACCGATTCAAAGAAGGTCAGGATCTTCTGTATAGTGCTGGCGGCAGTATTTGCCGCGATGATTATAATTAATGTATGTATGAAGAATTTTGATAAAAGCAGAGATTTGGAACAGAGCGTTTTTGATGTAAACATAGAGGAGGCATATATCTTAACGCAGGATTTGGATGTAGATGACGTTGCAGATACGGTAGAGGGTCTTGATCATTTAGTGCTGAAAGTTTCCATAGAAAATAACACTGATCAGGATTATAAAAATGTGGAGTATTATATCGGACTTAACGAGGAAGTTAAGCCATATATTGCCAGTGGAATAATAGAGTTTCACCAGGAAAAAATGGATGTGGTATCGAAAGGAAAAATCAATGAATTGAAAGAAAAGGGTGAGCTGTATAGCGGCGAGACACCTGCCATATGTGGTTTTGAGCATGAATGGAACATTCCGCTTACTAATGAGGTGTATCTCAAGAATCATTTCAAACTTTCGCCTGATGGTCTTGAAGATGCGTTACAATCCATGACGGTAATGATCAGGTGGGATGGAGGCAAGCAGACTGAGATTGTTCCGGTACATTTAAAGACAGATAGTATTGATTTCGACGGTTTAGAAGTATCTCAAGTAAAAAGCATAAGTGTTTATTCGCTGTCGGCGGAAGAAATGGCTGAATTTTCAGCAAGTAATCCTTTTTATATTCTAAATGAAGAAAAAGGATTTAGAGCAGACTATTCTGTTTGCGATGAATTGTCAGATTCTTATAACGCGCTTGTTTCTGAATATTTTGAATAAAAATGACAAAAAAACACACATACTCATTTTAGCATATTAGGCTCGAGGTATGTGTGTTTTCTTTGAGATGTTTTTTATATTATTATTCCTTACGTTTAAAGCCCCATCCGCATACGCTGAAGAATGAAGGACCTACGTGAGAACCGATGATCGGAGAAAGATTTGTGGTTTCAACGATCGTGCCCGGCTCAACAACTGCTTCAAGCTGTTTTTTGATCTCTTCGGCCTCTTCGTATCTTGAGGTGTGTCCGACATAGATGATTTTCGGAACATCCGGAACGCCCATCTGGTTTACGTATCCTGTGATAAGACGTTTAATTGCAACTTTTTCGCCGCGGACTTTTGCAACGACTTCGAGTTTTCCGTCATCTCCTATGATAAGGATAGGTTTGATATTGAGCATAGAACCTACAACCGCAGATGTCTTGGAAACACGGCCGCCTTTGTGAAGGTAATTAAGATCTCCTACCATGAAACGATGGCACATATATGGGATCTTTTCTCTGAGCCATGCGGCATTTTCTTCAATAGACATACCTTTTGCACGGTTCATGAGCGCTACAGTAGCAAGAACGCCCTGTCCCTGTGTTGCTGAAAGCGAGTCTACTACTATAAGCTTTCTGTCTGGGAATTCTTCGAGAAGCTGGTTGGCTGCGCTTACTGCGTTGTCATATGTTGCTGACATTCCTGAAGAAAAGCAAAGATATAAGATGTCATTTCCTTCCTTAAGAACATCTGTCCATGCCTCGATGTAGTTATAAGGAGTAATCTGAGATGTATGAACATCGGCATTGTTTTTCTGCGCTGCAAACAGTTCGTCGCAGATTTTGTCATGATCCGGAGAGCTTGTATAAAATGTAAAAGTTTCTCCGTTTACGACGTAGTCCATAGGTATGATACGAAGATCATATTCCTGATAAATATGAGCAGGAAGATCTGCTGCTGAATCGGTATAGATAAGATAATTGTCCATAGCGGAATACACCTCTTTTTCGTTTGATTTAACTGCCCTTATTCTACAGAACAAGCGGCGGCTTGTCAATGAAAGAGGACGTATAAGAATAACATGCCGGCTTAAAATCAGTTATTATTGATTAATAAACTTTTCGTTTCAATTTTGCGCCAAATAGTGAAAAATAAAA
>CASDUB010000206.1 GCA_949283905.1 uncultured Lachnospiraceae bacterium
AAATCTTGTAATAGTTGAGTCACCTACTAAGGTTAAGACAATAAAAAAATTCCTTGGTTCGAACTATGATGTGGAGGCGTCCAACGGTCATATCCGCGATCTTCCGAAGAGTAAGCTCGGAATCGACGTCGACAATGATTTTGAACCTAAATATATAACTATAAGAGGCAAAGGAGAGCTCCTTGCGGGACTTAAGAAGGCTGCTAAAAAAGCAGACAGAATATATCTTGCTACTGACCCGGACCGCGAGGGAGAGGCGATCTCATGGCATCTTCAGCAGGCTCTGAACAGCGATTCCGATAAAATGTGCAGAATCACATTTAACGAGATCACTAAAACGGCTGTTAAAGCGTCGCTCAAAGCGCCTCGTGAGATCGATATGAATCTGGTGGACGAGCAGCAGGCAAGAAGATGTCTCGACAGAATGGTAGGATACGAGATCAGTCCGCTCTTATGGAAAAAGATAAAAAGAGGCTTAAGCGCCGGAAGAGTTCAGTCGGTAGCCCTGAGGATAATTGCCGACAGAGAAGAGCAGATCAATGATTTTATTCCGGAGGAGTATTGGTCGATCGATGTTATGCTGGGACTGGAGGGCAGCAAAAAAGCCATTAAATTCCAGTTTTACGGAAAAGACAATAAGAAAACAGAATTAACGTCAAGAGAGCAGACGGAAAAGATAGTAAAAGAGATCTCTTCATCTGATTTTACCGTTACAAGCATAAAAAAAGGCGAGAGGATCAAAAAAGCTCCGCTTCCTTTTACGACATCGACTCTTCAGCAGGAAGCGTCGCGCCTTATGAATTTTTCTACTCAGAAAACTATGAGAGTAGCTCAGCAGCTTTACGAGGGCGTAGATATAAAAGGAAGAGGTTCCGTGGGACTTATTTCTTACCTTCGTACAGACTCTACAAGAATCTCGGAAGAAGCCGATACAGCGGTAAGAGCTTTTATTGAGGAAAAGTACGGCGAGAACTACAGAGCCGAGAAACCAAACGAGGAAAAAGCAGGCAAAAAGATACAGGATGCTCATGAGGCGATAAGACCTACAGACGTAACCCTTACGCCGGCAATTATAAAAGAATCTTTGAGCCGCGAACAGTTCAGACTTTACCAGCTTATCTGGAACAGATTTGTTGCCAGCAGGATGCAGAATGCAAAATACGAAACAATGAGTGTAAAAGCTGATAATAACGGCTACACATTTACTGCTTCGACGTCAAATATAATGTTCGACGGATTTATGATGCTCTATAATACGGACGATGAGAAACCGGAGAAGAATGCCGCATTGGCGAATCTTAAAGAAGGAATGACTCTGTCGGTGGAAAGCATCGATCCGCAGCAGCATTTTACACAGCCGCCGGCCCATTATACAGAGGCTTCGCTTGTGCATACGCTTGAAGAGCTCGGTATCGGAAGACCGAGTACATACGCGCCGACGATAACTACGATAATGCAGCGCCACTATATAACAAAAGAAAAGAAAAATCTTTATATAACGGAGCTTGGCGAGGCTGTCAACAATATGATGAAAAAAGCGTTTCCGAGTATCGTCGATGTAAACTTTACCGCGAATGTCGAGGGGCTTCTCGACAAAGTAGGCGAAGGCCTTGTGAATTGGAAAACGGTTTTGAAGAATTTCTGGCCTGATCTGAAAGAAGCTGTAGAGATTGCGGAAAAAGAACTTGAAAACGTGACGATCGAAGATGAAAAGACAGATATCATCTGCGAAAAATGCGGAAGAAACATGGTTATAAAATACGGACCGCACGGAAAATTTCTTGCATGTCCGGGATTCCCTGAATGCAGCAATACGAAATCTTATTTCGAGACGACGGGCATCAAATGTCCTAAATGTCAGGGCGAGGTCCTGATCAAGAAGACAAGAAAAGGGAGAAGATATTACGGATGTGAAAATAATCCGGAATGTGATTTTATGACATGGCAGAAGCCGACGGGAGAGCTTTGTCCGGAATGCGGAAGCCCTCTTGTGGAAAAAGGTAATGCTGTTGTCTGTCAGGAAGCAAAATGCGGTTATAAAAAATAAATAATCCGAAGGCAAAAAATAACAGGGCCGGTATTTTCTGAATATCAGAAAGTATCAACCCTGTTGCTTTTTTAATTTTCGGTATTGAGAGCCGCGATCTCGTCAAGCAGATATTCGTTTGTGATCTTTATATAAGTTCCTTTCATTCCGCCTGATTTTGCTTTGATAACTCCCGCGCTTTCGAATTTCCTGAGAGCATTTACGATGACAGAACGCGTGATCTTTGCCTCGTCGGCAATCTTGCTGGCGATCAGAGTGCCTTCGTCGCCGTTAAGTTCGTTAAAGATGTGAATGGCAGCGGAGATCTCCGATGAAGAAAGAGTACTGATGGCTGATTTGACAACCTGTTTTTTTCTTTTTTCTTCAACATTGGCTTCGTTTTCCGAACGGAGTATCTCAAGACCTACGACGGTTGTGCCGTATTCGGTGAGGATGATATCATCAATGTCAAAGCTTCTGTAGGAACGATATACAAAAATGGTTCCGAGGCGGTCGCCTGCAATTTCTATCGGGCTTATGATGGCTGTTGTCTTTGAAGTATCGACGTTTTCAAATCCGAAAGTATTAAGGTTCACGTTGTCCTGCGTGGAAAGGACATTCAGTAATCTGGCGTTTAATCTGTCGTCGATATGAGCGCCTACATTTTTGCTTATAAGTTCTTTGATTTCCTCAACGGTTCCGCATGTGCTTGAACCAAGTACTTTGCCCTTGTTGCTGAGTACAAGGATATTGGAATCAAGACATTCGGTAAGTACTTTGCATATATCGTTGAATACGACTTTGCTTGATTTGTTGTGGTGAAGCAGATTTGTTATTTTTCTTGTATTGTCTAATAACAGTACACTCATTGTAAACCCCTCATCTTATCTAAACATTTTTTCTTAGTATTAAATACAGTTTATCATTTATATGAGTTATTGCAAGAATATTCTGAAAATTTCCGTATTAATTATCTGATTTATCAAGTTCATCCATAAAAAACTGCTCGAATAAATTAAGGTTCAGGTCGGAATGTTCAATCTCTCTTGCGTATTTATAAGAAGCTTTTATGAGAAGTTCTGTAAAATCGGCGCCCGGTTCATGATTTTTCAGTGACATCGCTATATAAAATATCCATTTTACACTGTATACCGCAAGACAAGTTTTTGAATAGATGCAGCAGTCATAGACGGCGCCGCAGTAGTAAGTATAAAGAAAGAACATAAGAATCTGTTCGCCGGCGGAAGAATATTTTTCTAAAAGCGCTTCATCGAAGGCGTTTTTCTTTATAAAAATGTCATCCCAAACCGTGTTTAATACAGAATTCCAGTCGTCGTGAAGCTGTTCCATTTCAAAAAGTACGGAAAACAATCGTTTTTCGGTTTCATCCGGTATCAGAGAAAATGGCGATTCGTTGCTCGCGGTGAAGCTGCGTAGTTCGCTGCTGATGTCGTATACGGCTGCGGTCATTTCAAAGAGCTCGCCTTCGTCGAGAAGATGTTGAAGTTTTACGCCTGTATCATAGATCAGTTGAAGGCGTTCCTTTAATGAAAGTTTTCTGTTTTGAACGACAGAAAAAATAATCTCCCTCGTATCAAGGAGCTGTTCATATAGAAGATAATCAAATTCCTCGTATTCTTCGCTGCTTTCGTCGTTCCATGAGACAAACTCCATCGGATCGTCGTTTGAGATCATCATTTTTGCGGCGTGAGGACATGAAAGTGAAAGAGAATATTCCCTGACATTTTCAAATTCTTCGATATGGCGCGGATATCTTCGGCATGTTTCGCACAGCATTTCTTCGCCGTAGTTTTTCTGAAGATAACATAATTCATCGCCGTCTAAAAACATACAGCGCTTTGAATCCTGTTTAAAACAGCTTTCGTCAAAATTAACGGAAGCACGTACCCATTCGTCGTTATCTGAAAGTATTTTATATTTTTTTAGGCTTTCATCATCGATCATTATCTGCCAGCCCTTACAGCAGCTTTCCGGGCATGAAGAAGCAATGCAGAAAAAATCGTCGTATATTTTCTGTTTGGTGTTGTACATATCTTTCTCCCGTCGGATAAAAAGTCTTTTATCACGATATCATATCATGAGTCGGCCGGTAAATGAATCTTTTATTCGGTTTGTGTCCATTTGTCTCTTGACTCATAAAATTATTATAAAATAAAAATTCTATAGATAAAAATTCTTGACAAAATAATATATAAACAGTATTATAGGTAATGTCGAGTAGCACTCAATGGTGATGAGTGCTAATAAACAGAGAATAATTACATTTGTTTTTATAAGGAGGCGTAAATTATGAAGTTAGTACCTTTAGCGGACAGAGTAGTTCTTAAACAGCTTGAGGCGGAAGAAAAGACAAAATCAGGAATCATCCTTTCATCAGGAGCAAAGGAAAGACCATTAGAGGCAGAAGTTGTTGCGGTCGGACCGGGAACTGACGATGTAAAGATGCAGCTTGAAGTCGGAGATAAAGTATTCTATACACAGTATGCCGGAACAGAGATCAAATTTGAAGGCGAAGAATACATTATCATTAAACAGTCAGAAGTACTTGCAGTTATTAAATAATTTTCGGAGGACAGATCAATGGCAAAAGATATTAAATATTCATATGAAGCAAGAGAGGCGCTTGTTGCAGGCGTAGATAAACTTGCCAATACAGTAAAAGTAACACTTGGACCAAAAGGAAGAAACGTTGTACTTGCAAAACCATACGGAACACCGCTCATCACTAACGACGGCGTTACGATTGCAAAAGAGATCGAGCTTGAAGACGGTTTCGAAGATATGGGCGCGCAGCTTATCAGAGAAGTAGCTGCAAAAACAAATGACGTAGCCGGCGACGGAACAACAACAGCAACAGTTCTTGCACAGGCAATGATCCATGAAGGAATGAAAAACCTTGCTGCAGGAGCAAATCCTATCATTCTTCGTAAGGGTATGAAAAAAGCTACAGACAAAGCGGTTGAGATCCTTGTTTCAATGAGCAAAGCAGTAGAGGGAAAAGATCAGATCGCTAAAGTTGCTGCAGTTTCATCAGGAGATGAGTCTGTAGGCGAGCTTGTAGCTGACGCTATGGAAAAAGTTTCAAAAGACGGCGTTATCACTATTGAAGAGTCAAAGAGCATGATGACAGAGCTTGACCTTGTAGAAGGTATGCAGTTCGACAGAGGATATCTTTCAGCTTACTTCGCAACAGATATGGAAAAAATGGAAGCTGTTCTTGAGAATCCTTACATTCTCGTTACAGACAGAAAGATCAGCAACATCCAGGATATCATGGGAATTCTTGAGCAGATCGTTCAGAACGGATCAAGCCTTCTTATCATCGCAGAAGATGTTGAGGGCGAGGCTCTTTCAACACTTATCGTAAATAAACTCCGTGGAGTATGTAAAGTTTGCGCAGTTAAAGCTCCGGGATTCGGCGACAGAAGAAAAGATATGCTTCAGGATATAGCAGTTCTTACAGGCGCTACAGTTATCTCTTCAGAACTCGGATACGAGCTTAAAGAAGCAGGTATGGATATGCTCGGATCAGCTAAATCGGTTAAGATTAACAAAGATAACACAGTTATCGTAGACGGACTTGGCGCTAAAGAAGATATCGCCGCAAGAGTTGCTCAGATCAAGAGCCAGCTTGAGACAACAACATCTGATTATGATAAAGAAAAACTTCATGAGAGACTTGCTAAACTTTCAGGCGGAGTTGCAGTTATCCGTGTGGGCGCTGCAACAGAGACAGAAATGAAAGAAGCAAAACTTCGTATGGAAGACGCTCTTAACGCTACACAGGCAGCAGTAGAAGAGGGTATCATCGCAGGCGGCGGTTCTGCATACATCCATGTAACAAAAGAACTTGCTAACCTTGTAAACAGTCTTGAAGGAGACGAGAAGACAGGAGCAAACATCGTAGTAAAAGCTCTTGAAGCTCCTCTTGCTACAATCGCTGCAAACGCAGGACTTGAAGGCGCGGTTATCATCAACAAGATTCGTGAATCATCAGTAGGAACAGGATTTGACGCATACAAAGAAGAGTATGTAGATATGGTTAAAGAAGGAATCCTTGATCCTGTTAAAGTTTCAAGAAGCGCACTTCAGAACGCAACAAGTGTAGCATCAACACTTCTTACAACAGAAGCAACAGTATCAATCATCAAAGAGCCAGCACCAGCAGTACCACAGCAGCCAATGATGTAATGATGCCAAGGGTCAAAGGTCTTAGACCACATGAGCTTGCTCATATGTGGGATAATGACCTTTTGACCCGCTCCAATATGAGCATGAAAGCGGGATTAATATCCCGCGATATGCGAATATTGAGGAGGATTGCGAGAGTGCGTAGCACGAAGCAATCCGTAGGCATCATGTATGAGAGCTGTAACAAAAGCCGGATGAAGCACGAGAGTGCGAAATCCGGCTTTTGTAGGTTTACGGGAGCGCGGAAGCGCGGAGTAAAGCGGCTCATCATTATAATTTTTTTTAATTATTAACTTCTTACTTTCATGTTTATGAGTATTTCAGATCGTGGTTACGAATCAAAAAGCAAAAAATGAAATTTGATACGTAGTAACATAGAAGAAGTTACGAATCAAAAAAGAAAAAATGAAATTTGATACGTAGTAACATAGAAGAAGCTACGAATCAAAAAGCAAAAAAAGAAATTTGATACGTAGTAACATAGAAGAAGTTACGAATAAGAAAGTAAAAAAAGAAATCTGATACGTAGTAACATAGATAAAACTACGAATCAGATTAAAAAAATCAAATTTATATGTTGTTTGTTGATAAAATTACAAGAGTAATGCGGA
>CASDUB010000207.1 GCA_949283905.1 uncultured Lachnospiraceae bacterium
AATGTTCCGCATGTGATAAGCAAGTTCTCGACAATAGTCGGCGACCAGAATATGAATATCAGCAACCTTACAAACAAATCAAGAGGAGATATAGCATATACTCTTATCGATGTCGAAGCTGAAAATTCAAATCCGCTTATCGCAAAATTCGAAGCTCTTGATGAAGTTATCAGAGTACGTAAGGTTAAATAATAATAAAATAAAAGTAAATCGGGTATCAGATGCAGTTTTCTGCATCTGATACTGTCATGTTCAGAAAAAGATAAAAAAGGAGCTCAAAATGGCAGAAATAAGACCTTTTAAAGCAGTAAGACCAAGAAAAGATCTTTCGGAAAAGATCGCCGCACTTCCGTATGATGTTTATAGCAGAGAAGAAGCCGCAAAAAAAGTTGAAGGCGATAAATATTCATTCTTAAGAATTGACAGACCGGAAACACAGTTTGAACCTTCCCATGATATGTATGCAAAGGAAGTGTACGAAAAAGCAGCCGAAATGCTTGAAGAAATGCAGAAAGAGGGAAGCTTTATACAGGACGATAAAGCCTGCTACTATATTTATGAACTCACTATGGACGGACGTTCTCAGACAGGACTTGTCGCTGTATCGGCCGTAGATGATTACATCAACAACGTGATCAAAAAACATGAGAACACCAGAAAAGAAAAAGAAGCCGACAGGATCAGACACGTGGATGTTTGCAGCGCCCAGACGGGACCAATCTTTCTCGCTTATAATTCAAATTCTGCCGTAAAAGCTATACTTGAAGAAATAAAAAAAGGCGAGCCGGAAGCCGATTTTACAGCTGACGACGGCGTCAGACACAGGGTATGGATTATCTCTGACGATAAGAATATCGATGCGATAACGAAAGAGTTTGAAAAAATGCCGAACACATATATCGCAGACGGACATCACAGAGCGGCGTCAGCCGTTGCCGTTTCAAAGATGAGAAGAGAAGCAAATCCGAACTATACTGGCGACGAGGAATTCAATTATTTTCTGTCTGTTCTTTTTGATGCGGATGAGCTTAAGATCATGGACTACAACCGTGTCGTAAAAGATCTTGCCGGAAATACAACAGAAGAATTCATCGGGAAGATATCGGAAAAATTCGACGTTGAAAAAACAGGAAATAAACAGTACCGTCCGGCGAAAAAAGGCGAGATGGGAATGTATATAGATAATAACTGGTATAAACTTACGGTAAAACCGGAATATGTAAAAGACGATCCGGTGGAAGGCCTGGACGTTGCCTATCTGCAGAGAGAAGTCCTGGATCCTATCCTCGGTATCAAGGACCCGAGCACTGACAACAGGATCGACTTTGTAGGCGGAATAAGAGGTCTTTCGGAACTTGAAAGAAGATGCAAACTTGATGCAAAAGCTGCATTTGCCATGTATCCGACAGATATTCTGGAGCTTTTTGCCGTAGCGGACGCAGGCAGACTTATGCCGCCGAAGTCAACATGGTTTGAGCCTAAACTTCGAAGCGGACTTTTTATCCACAAAATTTAAGGGCGCGGAGGAAAGATGACAGAGTTTAAATTGGCGTTAAAAGAAAAAACAGGTTCAATAAAGGGGAAAATACATCTGATAGTATGGCTCGTTTACTGGACGGTAACGGCAATACTGTTCTTTTCAAACAGCGGCACGGTAATAGGAGAAGGCGAGGACAGCCCTTTCTGGGTGTGGATACTGTATTTCGGCGTGATAGCTTTTATTGTATTGAGCGTCATCTACTGTATCAGAAAATGGCTGTTTTCAAATCCTGAAAAGGATGAAAAAACCGGAAAGATAAAGATCGGAAGATTCAAAGTAAGACATCTGCTTGTCTTTGCAGCAATCTCGGCATTTTCGTTTTTTGTAGTAGAGCTCATAAATAACAGCGACAAGCTCGCCGAAATGTACTGGCTTTACGCCCTGATGAACATCCTCGGAGGATTTATAATGATAATGATCCTCATGGCGTGGTTTAATTCATACAGAAGAGCGGCGCTGACATTTATGATACTTGCGGTATCTTTTGCGATAGTTCATTACTGCGTATATCTTTTCAGAGGCGAACCTTTCCAGCTGATAGATATCTTTTCGATGGGAACCGCAATGGACGTAGTCGGCGGATATGAGTTTGAGTTTACCCGCTGGGTAACGGTTATGGTAACTGCGTCGCTTTGTGTAATCGCCGTCATACTTCACTGGGACGATCGCAAGTGGGCCTTTTCAATAAAAGCGAAGATACTTTCGCGTGTCGGCGTAGTTGCGTTTATGATAGCAGGCTGCTATATGTATTTTAATTTGAGCTGGAACAGCGCTATGCTCGGAATAACGACAGATCTGTGGGCGCCGAGGGATACATACCAGGAAGTCGGAACAAATATGGGATTTTTCTGCGTTGCCAAATTCATGAAAAACGATCCGCCTGAAGGTTACTCTGTAGGCGAAGTCGAAAGAATAGAAGAAGAATTTAAAGCGCAGTACGATGATCAGGAGCAGCAGGACGAAAATGCTTCTGTGACGAAGCCGGTAAATATAATCGCGATAATGAACGAAGCATGGGCGGATTACGGAGTATTTGAAAAATTCGCGACAAATGAAGACTATATGCCGTTCTATTATTCGATGGAAGAAAATACGATAAAAGGTCATACGCTTGTCTGCATCAGCGGCGGCGGAACGGCGAAAACAGAATATGAATTTCTCACGGGAAACTCGGTAAAACAGTATCCGGGACTTGTTCCCTACGTAAGCTTTTACACTCACGATCAGTATTCTCTTGTGACAACGCTTGAAGC
>CASDUB010000208.1 GCA_949283905.1 uncultured Lachnospiraceae bacterium
ATATTGAGGGAAAAGGCGAAGAAGAACTGATCGATCTGGTCGGTAGGTACGATCTTATTAAAGCGGCGCATCACGGTTCTAAAAATTCCACGTCAGATGAGTTTCTCGATATAACTTCACCTAAAGCAGCGATTATTTCTGCGCCGGAAAAAAGCGTTTACGGGCATCCGCATCCTGAAACGATCGAAAGATTAAACGCACATTATGTGGATTATTTTCAAACGGGCAAAGTCGGCGCCGTTTCAGTCAGCGTAAAAGACGGAAGCTTTAAAGTGAGGTCTTATAAATATTGATTAAGATTCTGTTTTGGCTTATAATTTGGTTATTATTTTAAAAGAGGATTGATATGGACAGTTTATATATTGTGATACCGGCTTATAATGAAGAAGAAAATATCTCAGAACTTATAGAGGAATGGTATCCTGTTATAGAGAAGCATAACGGAAACGGAAGATCGCGTCTTTTGATCGTAGATGACGGCAGCAGGGATAAAACGGCCAAGATCATCGAAAGCAAGTTTGAGGATAAACCGCTGCTTGAAATGCTTCAGAAAAAGAACGGCGGTCACGGATCTGCCGTTATTGAAGGATATAAGTATGCAATAAGCAGAAAACCTGATTTTATATTTCAGACAGACAGCGACAGACAAACACTTCCTTCTGAATTCGAATATTTTTGGAAATTAAGAAGAAAATATGACGCTATAATCGGAAAGAGGAGCGGCAGGCAGGACGGTTCTTCGAGAGTACTTATTTCAAATATATTGAGATTTCTTATTTTAATGATCTTTCGCCGCAATGTTCTTGACGCAAATACGCCCTACAGACTTATGAGAAGATCAGCTCTTAGGGAAGCTCTTTCGTATATAGATAAAAATGAGAAGATACCGAATGTTATGATATCTATAGTGTTCGCTAAAGAAAGAAGACGCGTATTATATAAAAAGATAACTTTCAGACCCAGACAGGGCGGTAAAAACAGTATCGATATCAGAAAGATAACCGAGCTTGGGATAGGGTCTGTAAAAAGATTTTTAAAACTTAAAAGAAAGCTGTCATACAGATAAAGGACAATATCGGATAATAATGAAAAGAATTACAGAAGATATTAAAACAGGAGATTTTAAACGGATATACCTGATATACGGCGAAGAGGAATATCTCTGTCGTATGAACAAAAATAAGCTTTTAAAGGCGCTCGGCGTTTATGACGATTCGATGAATTTTACGAAATTCGAAGGCAGTCAGATCTCGGAAGAACAGATCATAGATACCTGCGAAACACTTCCTTTTTTTGCTGACAGAAGAGTGATACTTATAGAAGATTCTGGTTTTCTTAAAGAAAAAAAGGAAAAGCTTCCGGATTATCTTGCAGATCCGCCGGAGTACGCAGTCATAATATTTTATGAAAAAGAGATCGATAAGAGAAACAGATTGTACAAGGCAATAGCAAAATATGATCGTGTTATCGAAATTAAGAAACCTGATGAAAAGGAATTGACAAACTGGATCCTTGTAGAACTTAAGCGAAGCAATAAAGTTATAAAGAAAAGTACGTTAGAGTTTTTTTTAAGCGGCTCAGGTACAGATATGAATTTTATATCATGCGAGCTTGAAAAGCTGATATCGTATACCGGCGAAAGAAAAGAAATAACAGCCGATGATGTTAAGGCAGTTTGTACTTTTCAGGTTGAAAACAGGATATTTGATATGATCTCTGACAGAGCGTCGGGAAATAAAGAAAAGGCTCTTAAAGAGTATTATGATCTTTTGCTGTTAAAAGAGCCGCCTATGAGGATTCTGTTCCTTCTTGCCAGGCAGTATGATCAGCTTTTGCGCATTAAAGATCTGGCCGATCAGGGAATGGGAGAGAAGCTGATTGCGGAAACGCTGAAGATACATCCGTATGCCGTTAAGAAAAACAGACCTCTTGCAATGAAGTATTCCAGGGACGAATTAAAATGTGCGCTCGAAGAATGTGTTCGTGCAGAGGAAGATGTAAAAACCGGAAAGATGGCGGATAAGTTAAGCGTTGAACTTTTGCTTGTATAAACTGAAAAAAGACATATAAAAAACCCGGTTGTAAATAGGACGGAACAACCGGGTTTAATATTTTTAATTTATATTACTGAATAGAGTTGACAGCTTTGCTTAAGCGTGAAACTTTTCTGGCAGCGTTGTTTTTGTGATAAACGCCTTTAGATTCAGCTTTGTCGATAACTGAAGTCGCATTAAGTAATGCAGCTTTAGCAGCTTCTACGTCTTTAGCAGCAACAGCAGCTTCAACTTTCTTGATTGCAGTTTTTACAGAAGATCTGATAGATTTGTTTCTGTCAGCTCTGATCTGAGAAACAAGAATTCTCTTTTTAGC
>CASDUB010000209.1 GCA_949283905.1 uncultured Lachnospiraceae bacterium
AATACCAAATAACAGATAATGAAAAATAGAGAGGAGACGTTTCGTAAGGATTAAGGCTTTTTGAAAGCAAAGATCCCGTCGAAATGTCTCCTTTATTATTTAAAGACTATACGCTGACATTAGAAAAGTTCAGGAATATCTTCATCCGGACACAGATAAAGATTTTTGACATTGGAATAATTGTCCAAGGCCATTTTATGGATTTCGCGTCCGATTCCTGATCTCTTATATCCGCCGAATGGATTTCCGGGCGTGCTTGTCAGATAATCGTTTACCCATACAGTGCCGGCTTCGATAACACGGCCCACACGCAGCGCTCTTGAAAGGTTTGAAGTCCATATGCCTGCGCCGAGACCGTATTCCGAATCATTTGCTATATGGATGGCTTCGGCTTCGTCCTTAAATTTAATGACAGAAAGTACAGGTCCGAATATTTCTTCCTTTGCTATACGCATTGAGTTCTTTACATCGGCGAAAATAGTAGGTTCGATGAAATAACCTTTTTCTCTGCCTTCGCCTGTTATACGTTTGCCGCCGCAGACAAGGCGTGCGCCTTCAGATTTGCCGATCTCAATATAATCAAGTACTCGGTTCAGCTGCTTTTCGTTGATCATCGGGCCTATCTGGTTGGAAGGATCGGTAGGATCGCCGACTTTAAGTTCTTCGAATTTTTTGCAGAGCTTATCTAAAAATTCATCGTGGATTGATTCCTGAAGAAGCAGTCTGGAACCGCCGACACATACCTCGCCCTGTGTCGAGAGGATAGCGAGCATCGCATATTGAAGTGCTCTGTCAAGATTTGCATCTTCGAATACTATATTGGCGGATTTGCCTCCGAGCTCAAGAGTGCATGGAACGATGTTTCTTCCTGTAACTTCGCCCACATGTTTTCCGACTTCTGTGGAACCTGTGAATGAAAACTTATCGATTCCGCTGTGGTTGATCATCGCCTCGCCTGTGCCGCTGCCTCCGGCAAGAAGAACATTGAATACGCCTGCAGGGATTATATCTGCCCAAAGTCTTGCAAGCTCTAAAATAATCAGCGGAGCAGCGCTTGCGGGTTTTACTATAACGCAGTTTCCGGCGGCGAGCGCAGGAGCGGCTTTCCATGAGAGGAGCATTCCGGGTGCATTCCATGGGAGAATAAGTCCGACAACGCCAAGAGGCTCTCTTAATACGGCTGAAATAGAACCGCTGTCATGTACAACCATTGTATCGTCCTGGGATAAGATCGCGGATGCAAAGTAGCGGTATTCAGATATGCAAAGTTCCATCTGCAGCATTGCTTCGCCCAAAGGCTTTCCTACGTCTTTAGCTTCTATAAGTGCAAGATAGTCTTTGTTTGCTTCCATTGCGTCGGCCATTTTATTAAGGATGCCCGAGCGGTATTCTCTTGTGGTGCTGCCCCAGCTTTTAAATGCTGCTCTGGCGCTGTCTACTGCCAGATCGAGCGTTTTTTCATCGGCAAAGTCAAGCTCAGCAAGAAGTGAGCCGTCTGATGGGTTGTGATCCTGATATATTTTTCCTGTATCTTTCGGGATGAATTCTCCGTTAATAAAGGAAGTATATAATTTTTTGAATTCCATGGTGGTTTATCCTTTCTTTTCAGCATTGAATTCGGGTTGCGTTGAAGTCAAAAGAATTTTGACAATAACAACATTATATTGTACAGTTATAAAAATAGCAATGATTTAATTTGATATCATAGTAAAGTATAAAATTGTAAATTATCATCTGTATTGACAATGCTTTAAAAAACACTGCGGAAAGTGAAGGGGATATGAAACAAACATCTATTCAGATAATAAAGAGAATAATAATTTACTGTGCAGGATTGTTCATCATGGCTGTCGGAATTTCTTTTTCCAAGGTAGCCGATATGGGAATGTCGCCGGTGAATTCGCTGCCATATGTGCTTAGTGAGATATTTAAGGGGATTTCTATGGGCACATGGGTAATTATCGTTTTTTGCATATATATTTTTATACAGTTTTTGATTTTGGGCAAAAATTTTAAACCGTGGCGTATTCTTCAGCTTATATGTACAACAATATTTGGCTTTTTTACTGATTTTACAAATATGCTGCTTGATATGTTCCTTCCTAAACCGGAGCTGATGGAACTGTCTTTGGGTATGACATATGTGATCCGCTTAATATACCTTATAATAAGTATAGCTTTGATTGCATTGGGAGTTTTTCTTTATCTTGCTCCGAATCTTATTTCGCTGCCGGCCGAGGGAATCTCACAGGTTATTGCGGAAAAGATAAGAAAACCGTTTCCGACAGTAAAAATGTGCTTTGATTGTACGATAGCATTCATAGCGTTGATAATTTCGCTTATATATTTTAAAGAATTTCACGGAATAAGAGAAGGTACTATAATCGCAGCATTTGGAGTAGGTAAAGTTTTGGGAATGTATTATCCGCTTAAACCTGCTTTAGAGCGCTTTTTATATGGAAATAAAAGAAATGATTGCAAGAGTGTGGATTGATTAGTGAGCGCAAAGGTGCTATTATACTGTGAAAACTAATTTTTATTGGCAAATGCTTGAGAGATAATTTTCGTATATGCCATTATTAACGCGGAAAACGCGTAGAGAAGAGGAAATCATGAAACAGATTATAACAAGCTTGCTCGAAACAGATATGTATAAATTCAGTATGGGTCAGGCTATTTATCACTTATTTCCGGGATATAAGACAACATGGTCGTTCAAATGCAGAAATGAGGATGTGTTTTTTACCGCTGAAATGGTCGAGGAGATCAAGAAGCAGATACAGGCATACTGCGATCTTAGATTTAAAGAGGAAGATCTTGAATATCTTGACAACATCAAATGGATCAGGGGCTCATATGTTGATTTTCTGAGGTTATGGCATCCGCGATACGAAGATTTTGAAATCGGCACAAATTCCGAATGCGGACTTACTATAGAAGCAAAAGGCACATGGCTGAACACGTCCATGTATGAGATACCGCTGCTTGCCATAGTAAACGAAGTGTATTTTCGTATGCAGTATGACTATGACAAGCTTTTTGAAAGTTTTAAAGAGAGACTCAACAAAAAGATAGAATCACTGATCGACGGAACATATGCAATCGGAAATTTCAGTGAGTTCGGACTCAGACGCAGATTGTCGGGAGAAGCTCAGGAACTTGCTGTCAGATTGTTAAGTGAAAATAATAAAAACTATGCGGATTCATGCTGCATAGGAACTTCCAATGTTTATCTTGCAAAAAAATACAATCTTTCGCCTGTAGGTACAATGGCGCATGAATGGATCATGTGTGTGGGGCAGGGGGATCATAAACATAATCCGGCTTATTCGAACTGGTACGCACTCGACGCCTGGAAAGATGAATACGGCATACTTAACGGTATTGCGCTGACAGATGCTATAACAACCGATGTGTTCTTAAGAGATTTTCAGCTTACATACGCGACGCTTTTCAGCGGCGTCAGACATGACAGCGGCGATCCTTTTGAATGGGGCAATAAGATGATTGCGCACTATAAAAGTCTCGGTATCGATCCTCATACAAAATCTCTTTTGTTCAGCGACAGTCTGAATTTTGAAAAAGCGCATGAACTGTATGCTTACTTCCGTGATAAAGCTAAAGTGGCATTTGGAATAGGAACGTATATTTCGAATGATACGATCGTACCGCCTCTTAATATAGTAATGAAGACGACTGCGTGCAACGGTCAGGATGTTGCTAAAATATCTGATTCTCCGGGAAAAGGAATGTGTAAAAACCCGGAATATGTAGAATATCTGAAACGCTGCATTGACTGGAGAATGAATCACTGACAGATAGTGAAATAAAAGAAAATTAAATATAAAAAATTATTGACATATAAATTCTAAGATGCTAATCTTAGAAAGCTGTCGCTCTGAAAGCGGCATTGTAAACAGAATATCAAAAAAAATTTAAAAAAGTTTTAAAAATTGTTGACAGACAAAAATGAAAGTGGTATTCTAACAAAGCTGTCGCAAAGAACAGCAGTAAAGATCATTGACAATTAAACAGTGAAACACATCCTCGAACATTCGAAAAGTTTTATGAGCGATCGAAAGATCCTTAACACAGTAAA
>CASDUB010000210.1 GCA_949283905.1 uncultured Lachnospiraceae bacterium
CGAGAAATGCAGACAGATCCTCAATATAGCGCTCAGCAGATCATCAATAGGAAAGAGCATTGTATACAGACTTACTGAAGTTTGTATCAAGCAAAGAGACGTAAAGGCTGCTCAGGATTATTATAAACAGTTTACTAAACTTGCGCCGAGAGATAACGCAAGACTTATTCTTGAGTATAAGCTTGGAAAAATTGTAAATAATCCTATCGACGAGCAGATCAAGATTCTCGAAGAATATAAAGAGAGAGAATATACGGAAAGATGGGCATATGAGCTCGCGCTTCTTTACAGCAAGGCCGGAGATACAAAAAAATGCGTTGAAGCCTGTGACGACATGATCCTCTGGTTCTCAGAAGGCAAGTATGTGCTCAAAGCCATGGAGCTTAAAAAACGCTATAAGGAGCTCACACCGTCACAGCAGTTATACTATGACAAGGAACAGCGTGATTCTGATGCGCGTCTTGTATTCGGCAAAGCTGAAAACGGCGCTTATGACGACAAACCACAGCCAAAGGCTTCTGTTATGGACAGAATAAATCTGGCCGGCGCTATCCTTACAAAAGATGTAAATGCCGACAATTCGGATATTATTTCAGCTACAGACAGTGAAATTGAAAAAATACCTGTAACGTCCCATAAATTCATGGGCGGAAAGCCTGATCTGAAAAATCAGCTTGAAAAGAGCATTAAGAATGTTTATGCAGGCGTTCAGGATGCTCCGAAGGTTGAAGCTAAGCCGATCTCTACAGACGCTATTAATATTGATGAATTCTTAAAAGAAACTCAGGCAGAGTTTTCATCGGCAGCGGCAGACAGTACTTTGTCACCGCAGGTTGAAGAGTATGCTGAAGAAATTCCAGCAGAAGCTGATGAAGAGTCAAAAGCAGAAGAAATCGGTACAGCAGATGCTGAAGTTCAGACTGAAACAGCAGAAGCAATCCCGGCAGAAACTGTTGAAGAGCCGACAGAGGAAGTTCCTGTTGAAGTTGTTGCTGAAACAGCCAAAGAGCCGGCGGCAGAGGAAACAGAGAATGTTGCTGAAGCTGTTGAGGAAACGGTTGAAGAGACAGTTGAAGAGCCGGCGGCAGAAGCTCCGGGTGAAAGTACTCAGAGTACGGCTCCGGTACAGATCATATACGATGACAGAGAGATCCCTGATCCGGAACCGACTCCGGAGGAGAGAATGTCACGTACGATCCCACTTGGAAAAGTAGGTCAGAATACGGTTCCTATTTCAATAGAGGAAGTTCTGAAAGCAGAGACTCCTGAAGAAAGAAGAATCAGAATTCTGAATAACGCAATGCCTACAAAGATGAGCGATCTTCAGAGACAGATATTTACATATTTTGCCCGTGTTCCGGGAATGGATACACAGATCCTTTCAACATTGTCAAATGTTTATGAGCATGCGGGAGAACATACTTCGGCAAACGGAAATATCGCTGTCATGGGCGCAGTAGGTACTGGAAAGTCACGGCTTAGCGACGGACTTATAAATGCGATGTGTACCGATATGCAGCTTGAGGTGGCAAAAACAGCAAGAATAACAGGCGACAGAATGAATATGCTTGATCCTGCAAAGGTTGTCAGCAGAATGTCCGGCGGATTCCTCATTATCGAGAATGCCAGCGATATGTCTTCAAAAACTGTTGAAAATCTTAACAAAGCGATGGAATTCCGTACAGACTGTATGATTCTTATCATCGAAGATGAAAAAACAGCCATGAGGGCATTTCTTAAGAGATATCCTGAATTTGCTGAAAAATTCCCGGGAGTTATCTCGATTCCTGTATTCACCAATGATGAGCTTGTAACATTTGCGAGAACATATTGCGCTGAAAACAATTGCCAGATGGATGAGCTGGGAGTACTTGCGCTTTACAGCCTTATAAGCAACGGACAGTCGGAAGAACATCCTATGACTATTTCCGAAGTTAAAGAGATCATTGACGGAGCTATTTCCAAATCAAGACGCGGAAGCAGACGTTCGCGAAAAGGAATTAGCAAAGATAAAATGATAACTCTTTACGAAAAAGATTTTTCATGATAAACATATTCAGCGGAAAAAACGCGGAGTAATTAAAAGCAAATAAGTATCAGTAGAGAGCTGTCGCGAAAGCGACAGCTTCTTTTATATGCGGAGAAAAATAAATGTTAATGTATTAATAAAATACTTTTATAAGAAATAAAAATGTTTATTTTGAGAAATAGTGCTTGACAGATGTAAAAATAGACATATAATTATTTTATAACATAGTAATGGCTTAAATGCGGCAGAAGCAGATCAAAGAATCACATCTTTTTTTCTACTTATCTTCTTAAAAAATCTTTTAGAAATTCTTTTGTACTCATCA